>JAPPAB010000190.1 GCA_026705765.1 Gemmatimonadota bacterium | reverse complement strand
CCTTTGGACACCTGGCCCGCACATGCTCACCCCGGCAGTCCGCAGGGTCTTGCAAACATATCAGGCGACCTATTCCCACAGATCCGCTGCATTTCAAGCCTGCTATCAAAAAGCCGTGGATTTGCTGCGCGAAGTCTTTCAGATTCCACGAGGATTTACCCCACTCATCTTCGGCCACACTGGCAGCTACAACTGGGAAATGGTCGTCACCAATACGCCCTGCAATAGCGCGACATTGGGCATGGACATCGGTGCTTTTTCAAAAAAATGGGCACAGATCTTCACAAGTCACGGACGCGACATCGACATCTTAAAAGCCGACTGGGGCGACGGCGTCTGCGCTCGGACATGGTCCAACGCCATCGCCAAAAACTACGACCTTGCCCTTTTGACCCACAACGAAACATCTACCGGTGTTATGCTGCCCATTCAGGAAATGTGTGACACAGCCCACAACACATCTCCCAAAACCCTGATTGCCATCGACGCAGTCAGCATAGCAGGGGCATCAGATACGCCGATTGAGACCTTGCGCCCCGACTACTATCTCTGGAGCCTGCAAAAGGACTTCGCGTGCCCCACCATCGGCTCTGTCATGATTGTATCCGACCGCGCGTTTGACATCGCAGCCAACACGCCAAACCGCGGTTATGTCCTCGACTTGATCGAATGGCGAACGCGCGCAGAAACAGCCCAAACCCCCATGACCGTAGCCGACCTGACCTTACAATGTCTGAATGCGCGTCTGGAAGAAATGAAACGAGAAGGCGACCACCGTTTCAAACGCCACCAGAGCCTCGCCCACATGCAACGCGAATGGGCGAGAAAACACGGTCTGAGCCTCATAGCCAAACCGGGATACGAGAGCCTGACCGTAAATGCCATCCTCTTACCAGACTACATATCGGGCTCTGATTTCGTCGATCGCGCAAAAAAATTGCTCAATGTACAACTCGCCCCGGGCTATGGTGACACCAGAGACAAAGCCTTCCGCATTGCGGCTATGGGCCACACGTCAGAATGCGATATGCGACGCGTACTCAGGGGCCTCTCGCTCATCCTAAACAACTGGTCAAAACTCGAGTAATCCCATGCCACCTCCCACCTCCATGATCTGCCCAGGCTGTGGCTACCTCATCAATACCGATGAGAAAAAATGCCCCCATTGCGGCGCTTATAATCCCAGTCTCTGGGGTCTCGGTCCCGCGCTGAACCGGCTTTTTGGCGGTCGCATCGACGTCCTCACCCTGATACCCACCGCATGTATTGCCCTGTACGCAGTCAGTCTATTACTCGACCTCGGTGCCGCACTGTCGGTGAGCGGTAATTTTTTTAATATGCTAAGCCCCGGCCATGAACCGCTGATCGTTCTCGGCATGACCTACGGCGATGCGTCACCATTGAGCCAGATCTACGGCAGTGCATTACCGTTGAGCGTGCTCACCGCGACATATCTTCACGGTAGCCTCCTCCACATCCTGTTCAACGTCCTGTGGATTCGGCAACTCGGTCCCGATGTCGGGCATTTCTATGGACCGGCGCGCTATTTTATCATCTACACCGTCGCAGGAGCTATCGGCTTTATCCTCTCCAATCTACTATTGGGTGCTCCAACCGTAGGCGCGTCGGGTGCGATCTTTGGACTTTTTGCCGCCATCATTGTGTACGGCCGCAAGCAGAAAACGCAGATGATGTCACTCATGACGCGGCAGATGTGGCAATGGGCCATTTTTCTATTTATCTTGGGCTTTCTCATGAGCGGCGTCAACAACTTGGCGCATCTGGGCGGTTTTATCGGTGGCTGGCTCGCAGCGCAAATTCTCGTATCAAGTGCAGAATACCGCGAAGGGCGCATCACCATTCTCATAGCCCTGCTCTGTCTCCTCCTCACCGTCCTCGGCTTTGTCCTCTCAATTTTAGAATACTTCCCACTCCTCCTATCCTGACCTCTCAACTCACGGAGCGAACGGAAAATTTACATTTCATTAGCTTTTTCCCAAAGATCGGGAAAATATTCAAGTACACGCGGCCTAAGCCCATATCCCAAAGCCTTTTCGGGCAATGGTTCAAGTTTGAAAATTTCAGATGACCATATTGCTTGATGTGCTAAGGGATAGTATTTTAGCTGACCGCCTGAATGTCCGTACCATTCTATCATGACTTCCTCATTATCGAGCCCAACCAATCGTTTGCCACTATCACTCACTCCCCACGATAAAGTTTCAGGGGCCGGCAACTGAATCGGAAACTGAAACAGTTTATATCGGCCAGTCACTTTATCCCATTGAAGTATCAAATAGAAACTTTGACTGACATCAACGGTTCCCACTTGCTTTATATCCACTTGATTATGCCGACTCTCAATCAAATCGAGAAGAATTTTTCCGGCTACATCGGGATTGGAGCTATAATCATCAATACCTGCACCTCTCAATCTATTCCAAAATTGACCTGCTGAATTTGAGACCTCTATAGTTACTCGTCCTTTTTTTTCCACTGTTCGTAGCAATTCGCGCATTTTACAAGAAATACCAATATTGATCTCCGGGTCATGGGCGATTGGTATGAGTACATCAAAAATAGCTTTGCTCTCTAAAGCAATACCACCAAATGCTAAAGCAACAGAACGCTCAAAATCTCGCCATCCTGGCAAACTTTTTTCAGGCGTAATAGCCTGTTGCCCCATCCCATCTTGATAGGTACTCAAAATGAGTCTCAATTTTTCTATTTCACCTTCCATGGGTGCACTAATAAACATATGGTTCATTTGTTCTCCTCCAAATCTAATTCATCTTTCAAAAGCTGGTCGGTGCTAACATCGAACAAACGGGCGGCATTAAGCACGAATTCTGCAGTCGGCTTCTTTTTTCCAGACTCAAGCTCACTAATATATCCATGAGCACTAAGGCCGAGTTTAAGAGCCAATGCCTTGAGCGACAGACCATGTTGCGTGCGTAAGATTCGCAATTTTTTACCAAATCTTTGCATCTTTCGCCTTTTTTACGCAATAAGACTTGACAAATAAACTAAATAGGGTAAATTGTCTCTAATAGAGACAGACAAATAATCTAAAGAGGTGATTCAATGCCCCAGAATGACGAGTACAAAATCATAAATAGCCCATTTAAGTGGGTGGGCGGTAAATCGCGTTTGCGAAAGCAAATAGTTGCTCTAATTCCCGATCATACTTGCTATGTGGAACTTTTTGCCGGTGCTGCTTGGGTATTATTTGCCAAGCCACCCAGTAAGGTTGAAGTGCTCAATGACATAGATCGGGAACTGGTAAACTTTTTTCGTGTTGTAAAGCACAAACCCGAAGAATTTATCCAATCTTTCGAGTGGGAACTTGTGTCTCGTGCTGAATTTGAACGCCTCGCCAATTTAGATACGACGACATTAACAGACATAGAACGCGCACATCGTTTTTACTACATTATCATGGCTGGATGGGGCGGAGAACTACACTATCCTCGTTTTCAAACCAGTATCACTGATGGTGGGCATGGAAATCGGCTCATTGGTGCATTAAAATTCTTGCGAAAAAGAATTGAACCAGTCTATAACCGATTGCAAAAAGTAGTAGTCGAAAATATGGATTGGCAAAAGTGTTTTGACCGTTATGACCGTGCGAAGACCGCAATGTATATTGACCCACCATATCCTGGTAATAACTGTAATTACCTTTATAATATGAGAGATTGGGATGACCATTGCCATTTAGCTGACCGTTTACGCCAATCAAAATGCAAGTGGATCTTGTCATCCTACGATGTTCCGGAGATTCACAACATGTATGATGGCTATAATATCCTCTCAGTCCAATCCTACTCCGGAATGAGAGTGAAAAAAAATGATACCTCACGCAAACTCAACAGAGAAGTGCTAATCACAAATTTTGATCCTCCCAAATTGGAAGGTGAAGAAGCGAGAGTGGAACAACTAAAAATCCTCGAAGGCGGTTCTTCCTATATAAAGTAAGGAAATTGCAGGATGCAATGTATTCAATCAATAAACGAAGCTGAACAAAATGCAAAAGAATTCAATAGGCTAACAAAAAATTCTAATTCAGAAGCACTTGATGTCTTCTCACAGTTTTTTCATTGGTACTACTTTCCAAATGAGAATATTTTCGCGCCAAGTAAGTTTATTGGATACAGAGGGACAACCATTGACAACTACGATGGTTCTGGTACGGGATCAGAGACTCAAGCGGTATTGACTCAATGGTTTAGAAAAATCTCACCTCATTATTCTCAGTATCAACAACTTCAAGCACAACTTGAAGCGTATGGTCAGAGTTTAGATAAAAATATATCAAGAAGAACCTGGACGCAGGGTGGTATTTATCTACCCAGAACTTAAACGGCTACAGTCACCTACTCGGTTCTTTCTACTATTTAAATCTAAAAATTCTTAAGGAAGGTCTTTCCTATGGGCACAATACCTCCTGAAGAATCTCACACTTTCTCCGTGCCCCCTTCATTCTTTTTTTCGCCCTACCGTAGCCTTTTGCATATCAGAGCAAGCCCGTCAGAGCTACGCCAGCCTCCACTGAGTTCTCCCTTGACCAATGCCGCCATAGCTTCTCCCTGTGCTCTTGGTACTTTGCTCTGGGCACCACCTCCTACGCACTTCGGTATCAGTAAAACCGCATCGTCCACACCGGCTACACACCAATTGACCCGTTTCACCAGAGAACGGTAACCATTCGATTTAGACTTAGACACGAAGGCACGCATGTATTTTAGCTGGTGGTATCTCGTATAGCTGGCGATCACTTCCTCCAACAAGTTTTTCGGCCACCAACTTGTTTTAAATTGGGCCTCATAAAGTCCGATAGGTTCATCCGCGAGCAGCACGCCATAGCCTCCGCTCAGGATAAGAACATGCAGACCTTGTTCCACGGCTTGGCACAGCGTTTCCCTTGCTCCTTTCGCTCTATAGAGATAACCGTCGTATCTTCGCCAAGCCGGAATCAAAGTTTTCTCATCAATACGTGCCCGCACGCGAACCTCCTCTCGGGCAAGATATAGCCGCTCCGCGAGATCGGCGGTCAAATACTGAGCAATCCGAGACCTTGTTTCACGCGCATCTGGAAATGGCAACTTTTTCTTGCAACTGCAACACGGAATTATAAGCAAGGTATCGCGAAGATGCTGCAGATCGAGTGTAGCGAGAGAATCTTCCTCCGAATGTGGCGCAGTTTGGCTGGTCGCAGTTAGCTCGGTTTTCCAGCGTGGCAGTGCTTCAAAAGCCGCGGTCTTAGCCGCGGAGCTTGTAACCTTTGAGGGATTAGTGTTGACCAATTGATTAACGATCTTTCCCTTAGGACCTTGAAATCGTTTCAATTTACCAAGTCTTACTAAATCGCGGCAGATCTGATTAACCTGCTGACGCGGCTTGATCTCAGTCAACTCTGAGATCTCGTCGTCATCTAATCTGGACTGCTGACTCAGTAGTTTGATAATACGATCCCTATTAGTTATACGCGCCATTTTTCAATCTCTCCCGTATTGAAAACCAACCTCTCAAATATGTCCAAGAATGCTGGATCATGAACTTCGTCAACATGGTTGTTGTTCCAAAGGCCAGATCGCCGCACACGAACACGAGAGCAGTTTCGACCAAGCCAAGTATTAGATGGAGGGTCAAGTGTTTGTCTGTCGTAATTGCTCAGCAATGCGATTGTATTGCGTTCAACTACACCTCGAAGACTATCTGGTCCTGCTTCATCCGGAATAGAGAGCCATAAAAACGGCATCTGACCGATTACATTGCTGACCTGACATTCAAGGTCGTGCTCCCCCAAGCGTACCTCGCGCGGCGCAGTATTGCCTTTGCCCCAACTCTCCGAAACAAAAGTCGGTTCTCGTTGAATCAGTGCCGTGCCGACCAACAAGCGAAAAATGGATCCGCGATGATTGCCGCCACCGCTTTTGGCAATACCTCGATGCTGCGCCAGCCGGTGCCAGAGTGACGTCCGAGAACCCCGCCTAAGTGCATGGGTACCGATCCGCACCACGCGCAAACCGTCTCCGCTGTCCGAGCGCAATTCACTTTCTTCAAAAAAAAAGTAAACACCACGCTTCGGCCATCCTGCACGGCCATTACAGTCCCTCAGTCTGCGTTTGCCACCCAGACGCTGTTCTAATCCATCCAAGAGATTGTAGAACTGCCTAAGGCTCCTGAGTCGTATCTGAGTCCTTGGTGTTGTCGAAAGCATGTATTCCTATCCCCCCAGTGCCACATCCACGGGATCCGGTATCCATGAAGCAGCAATGCCCAGATCGCTGTGAATAACCTGTGCTGCATTATACCCCGGCAAACCGGTTACATTGCCGCCGGGATGGCAGCAGGACCCACAAAGATACAGTCCTTCAAAACATCCCCGGTAATGCCCGGCACCGGGAAAAGGACGGTTATAACCCGTCTGCCCATTTGTAAACGCACCAACGAGCAAATCCCCATCCCGCATATTGGTCAATGCGCGTTCCACATCCAGTGGACTGCGAACAAAAGAATCGATCACGCAATCCCTCAAATTGGGCGCGTATTCAGACCACATATCCAGCATATCGCGACCAACCGCATCCCGCTGGCGATCCCAGTTTGCAGAATCCCCATACAGGTAAAACGGCAACTTCTGCCACATAAACGCCGTGTGTTTTCCCAAAGGAGCCTGCGTTGTGTCAAAATGCGTCGGACACGCCCCCCACATCACAGTCGGCGGAATCGTCCCCTTCTCGTGGTGAGTGACAATATCCCCATATTGATCCGCGTGTTCCAGCCCCAGAATAACCATCAGCGCATCCGCCACCTCCGGGTGTTTTTCTAAAGCTCGATAACGCGGCGATTCACTCAAATTCAAATGGAGTGCGAACAGCGGAGCCAGCACATTGTACTGAAATCTCTCGACTCGGTTTTGCCACGTCTCGGGCAACGCATCGCGGTCAATCAAATCGAGAAACGTCTGATGGGGATTCAAGCTGGATATGACCACAGGTGCTTTGATATACTTGCCATCTACCGTCTCAACGCCCTTAACGCGATTATTTTCCACCACAATGCGCCCGGGTTCGGTTTGCAACCATATCTCGCCGCCCATATCAGAAATAGCGGCAACCAGCGCGCGCGCCAGCCCTGCGGAACCGCCCACACACATCTGAGCTTTCCCCTTGCTCGCCAGCAAAGCCGGTATATGGTGTCCAAACCCCGAGGCGCGCAAATCCACTTCGCGCAGCCCATTGAAAAACAACAATCCAGCTCGAATAACCGGATGTTCAAATTCCCGACTCACAAACTCGTGCGGGGAAAGCGCGCTGACTTCGAGCAACATCTTCCCCTCTCGGGTTCGCGACAAAATCTCCTGCCTCAGTTCTTCCGGCAAAGGCGGTGCCTGTGCCTCTACAGACAGAATATTGCGTACAACGGGATCAAACGCATCGCGCCATCGCCGAAGTGTCTGTGCATCCCGCTTGCTAAACCGCGCAAAACTGTCTTCCGTGCGTTCAAAATCCGTGTACCATTTCAGCACATCGCCATTTCTCAGCACAAGCGCCACATTCAGTTCGGGTTCAATATAGCGCGCGCCATACCGTTCCAGGTGCAAATCGCCAAACCACGGCATTTGCGTGATCGCGCGATGAAAAAAAGAATGCGTATTGTGCAAAAAACCCGGATAACGGGGGTCTTCAACAGTCGCCAGCCCGCCTCCGGGTTTATCCGTTCTCTCCAGGCAAATCACATTGAGTCCTGCGCGACACAAATACGCCTGCAAAATGAGGCCATTGTGCCCAGCGCCCAGCACAATCGCATCAAAGCTTTTATCCTCTCCCATATCTCACCAATAGCGTTCTATATGTATCTGCCCGGGATCTCTCCGCTTGTGTTCCTTAAAACCCTCTGAAATTAAAATTTCTGTCACATCATCGCACATATAGGGATTACCGCATACAAACACATGCGTATCTTCCGGTGTTGGATGTCCCCCCCAGACCTCATCAAGCGGACCATCTGTCCACAAATTCTGCACATAACCCGTATATCCGCTCCACGCCACATGCTCATTTGCCGGACGACTAATCTGGGGGATATAAATAAAATTAGCGCGTAAATCTTGCATCATCTCCAATTCTGACCGATATCCCAAATCCCATGAATGCCGCGCCCCGTGCAACACCACAAAACGCCGCTCCGTGTTTTCCCGCAAATAAGTCCGCAACATACTCATATAAGGCGCCAATCCCGTACCCGTCGCCACCATCACGACATTTTTATTCGGCGGAACATCTTGCAGTGTAAACATACCCGTAATTTTTGGACCCAACCAGAGGCGGTCGCCAATTTCGAGCGCAAAAAGCCTGGGTGTCAATGCCCCCGATCTCACCAGAGTAATATAAAACTCGAGGTACTCTGTTGCCACCGAAGAAGATGCAATAGAATACGCCCGCCGGATCAAGCCTCTCTGCGGCTTCTCATAATCTTCGACAGGATCTGAATACTCTGTGCGGGGTGCATCAGGAGGCAATCCGATCACGCCAAATTGTCCGGCTTCAAAAGCCGGCAATTCCCATCCGTCGGGCACAACGCGAAGAATAATCAAATCGGGGGTCACTTCGAGACGTTGTGTCACAACGGCATTGAGTTCATCCTTCGGCAAACCACCCTCCTTACTCTAAAGTTATACCAACTGCCTGTCCCGTTTCACAAATCTGTCGCCAAGTCTCATCATCTATATCCACACCATGGGCTTCTTTCTCTCGCCGCATGCGCGCTTCCATCTCGCCCGGCATCAAAATTTCATCAAACCCGGGTGCGAGCCGGGCACTTTTCAAAAATTGTACAAAGGATTGCATCTCATCGCTAAAATGATCGCGTCCGACAAAAGCCCCAATATCGAGCGCCATAATAAACACCCCATTGCCGCCAGAAAGCCCGCCCTCGCGACTACAACCACCGCCACCGAGTGCGCCAGACAAAACATCGACCACCACAGAAAGCGCGTAGCCCTTATGCGCAGAAATCCCGCCAAAAGGCAAAATAGCCCCTCTGGGTGGACCGTAAAACTTTGCCGGATCCGTCGTCGGATCGCCCTCTGCATCAATAACCCAGCCTTCGGGCAGCGATTCCCCCAAATTGCGCTTCACCCGGATTTTCCCTTCCGCGACAACACTCGTGGTCAAATCCACCACAATCGGAAAATCGCCTCCCGTGGGAATACCGACAGCAATGGGATTGGGCGACATGCGCGCGTCAATGCCGCCAAACGGATGCTGAAGCAATCCCCCACCGTGATTATTGCACATCACAATACCGATCATCTCGGCCTCGGCAGCGACCTCCACATATTCACCCAAACGCCCAATATGCCCGCTATTGAAAAGTTCGACCACGGCAACCGACCGCTGTTTTGCCTTCTCCATTGCCAACGCCATAGCCTGATGGCAAACAGTTTGTCCAAACCCCCAACCACCATCGACAACTGCCGAAGCATCGGCCTCGCGCACAACCGCGATCTCTTGCCCGGCATGCACGCGCCCTTCCTCAAGTGCCTGAACGTATTGCACCAGGCGAATCACACCGTGGGAATCGTGCCCCATTAAATTGGACAACACCAGCGAATGCGCAATCTGGCGCGCTTCTTCCGCGCCCAGACCAGCGCCTTCAAACACCTGTGTACAGGCCCCTTTGAGCCTTTCAACATCCAGAACAGGCATACACTCTCCTCACCAAATTAAAATCGGGCCATAATCTACCATTAACGGGCATAATGGTCAATAATTGAGTCTAACTTCTCACCCCTCAAAGCATCTTCTCTTTGCGATGCACCAGTTGCACGCAAACGCCCCAGGGATCGCGCAGCATCGCCAGCGTATCCCCTGCATCCGTAGGCGTGGGTTCCTGCACAACCGTTGCGCCCGCAGCTTTCAAACGCGCAAAATCGGCCTCAATATCCTCAGTAGCATAAGCAAAATGCAGTGCCAGATGGTGCATCGAAGCATAGTCTGGCGTCTCCACCTCTGGCTGATGATAAAGCTCGTACATCGTCGTCCCTTCCGAATCCGCCACAAACGTCATCTTGATGGGTGGTGGCCCCTGGCGCACAACGCGCATACCCAGATTATCGCAATACCACTTTGCAACCACATCGGGATCATCAACCACAAAAGCAATGTGTTCAATCTTCATCTCTTTCTCCTTATCAATAATGATGGGCAGATTCACGGGTCTGCCCCTATCCCGTCATTCCCTCCAACTGCAATACATCGCTCAAATGACAGCGCACCGCATGCCCTGGCGCGATCTCGCGCAATTCTGGAACTTCCTCCTTACATCGATCCTCAGCATAAGAACAGCGCGGATGGAACGCACAGCCCGAAGGCGTATCCCCGGGATCCGCCACCTCGCCAGACAGCAAAACGCGCTTCTTCTTTCGCCTGGGATCTGGATTGGGCACCGCCGACAAAAGTGCCTCGGTATAGGGATGCGCCGGACTTTGAAAAAGCTGATCAACCGGAGCCAATTCCACAACCTTACCCACATACATCACCGCCACGCGGTCGGAAATATGGCGCACCACACTCAAATCGTGCGCGACAAACAAATAGGTCAACCCGAACTGTTCTTGCAACTCCTGAAGCAAATTGAGCACCTGCGCCTGCACAGAGACATCCAGCGCGGAAACGGGTTCATCCGCCACGATCAACCTGGGATGCAATGCCAGTGCCCTCGCAATGCCAATACGCTGCCGCTGCCCCCCGCTAAAAGCGTGTGGATACCGCCGCAAAAAATGGGGATTCAACCCCACCTGAGCGAGCAATTCCCGCACGCGCGTCTCCCGTTCGTGGCGATCTGCGACCCCATTGACCAGCAGCGGTTCACCAATAATATCGAGCACCGTCATACGCGGATTCAAAGAGGCGTAGGGATCTTGAAAAATCATCTGCATATCTCGGCGCAGCGACTTGAGCACATCGTGGGGTGCCCGTGCAACATTGACCTCCTCGCTATCCTTGCGGAACCACACCTCGCCAGCCGTGGGAGCTATCGCCCGCAAAATCGTGCGCCCAACCGTTGTTTTACCCGATCCACTTTCTCCTACCAGCCCCAGGCACTCCCCCTCGAACAAATCAAAACTCACGCCATCTACGGCTTTGACCTGGCCGACAACCGTATTGAAAAAACCACGCGTAATAGGAAAATGCTTTCTCAGATCGCGCACTCGCAACAAGGCGTTCTGTTCACGCATCGCGCACATCCTCTCCATACAACACACACGCAACCGCATGCCCATCTCCAACAGCGAGCAGTTCTGGCCTATCGCCCGCATTGCACACCCCGTCCTGTGCTACTTCACATCGCGGATGAAAAGGACACCCCTGCAATTGCGTATAGGGATCGGGCACAGATCCCAAGATCGTCTGCAACCGCGTCTTTCTCGCCCGGCTCATTCCCGGGATAGATTGCATCAGCGCCTGCGTATAGGGGTGTTTGGGATTTTCAAAAATCTCCTCTGTCGCCGCGTGTTCCACAATGCGCCCCATATACATCACCGCAACCTCATCTGCCATTTCCGCGACCACACCCAAATCGTGTGTAATCAACATAATCGACATCTGAAATTCGTCTTGCAAATCGCGCATCAAATCCAGTATCTGTGCCTGAATCGTGACATCTAATGCCGTCGTGGGTTCATCGGCAATCAACAGTGATGGACGGCACGAAAGCGCCATGGCAATCATCACGCGCTGTCGCATCCCACCGCTCATCTCGTGCGGATATTGTGCAAACCGCCGCTCCGCATCCGGAATCCCAACCCGATCCAGCATATTTACGGCGAGTGACCGCGCTTCTTCACCCCGCAAATCGAGATGCAACCGAATCGCCTCCACAATTTGAAACCCCACCGTATGCACCGGACTCAGCGACGTCATCGGCTCCTGAAAAATCATCGCAATCTCATGCCCGCGAATCGCGCGAATATCCTCGCCCTCCTCGTCCAGATCCGTCAAATAAATCTCGCGGTCGGGACGGTGCAAAACAATCTCCCCCTCCACAATTCGCCCGGGCGATGACACCAGGCGCAATGCCGAAAAAGCCGTCACACTCTTCCCGCACCCACTCTCCCCCACAATACCCACCGTCTTCCCCCGGGGAATATCCATCGTCACGCCATCCACTGCGCGAACCGTTCCCTCATCGAGAAAAAAGTGCGTCTTCAAATTATTTATGGTCAACACATGGTCCAAATCACACGGCCTCTCTTGCTCTCGCCATAAACGCCTTCGCACCCTCTTGCAACCACCCGGTGCTATTCACCAGCATCATCTGCACCCCGGCAGCGGCAAATTTCCCCACATTGTCCGACGAGGTCATCGTACCCGCAACACGCCCCGACGCGATAATCTTTGCAAGCGCGTCGTCAATCGTCTTTTGCACCACTTTATTTTCCAAATCGCCAATATACCCCATCGACGCCCCCAGGTCTGAAGGCGCCACAAAAAACACATCGATCTGATCCACAGTCAGAATCTCATCCAGATTCTCCACCGCGACGATGTCTTCAATCAAAATGGTGAGCAACACTTCGTCATTGGCCTTTGCAAAATAATCCGCAACACCATAGCCCTGCCGGCTCGTGAACATACCGCGCTGCCCAATGGGCGCGAACCGCCCACCAGCCACGACATTTTCCGCTTCTTCGCGCGTATTCACATGCGGCACCACAATACCCTGCGCGCCCCTGTCCAGCGTGCGATAAATAAGCGTCTGATCATTGCGATTCACGCGCACAATCGACGTCATGCCCCACAGATCACAGGCGCGTGTGAGATTGCCCAACTCGTCAAAAACCATAGGGCCGTGCTCACCCTCAATCCATATCCCATCAAAATTCGCGGGACCAAATGCGTCGATATCATCCGCGTGCGTAAATCCACCGGCGATATACGCCTGTTCGCCTCGTCGCAACTTGTGTTTTACCCGATTCTGTCGAAGTTCCATAAGTCTAATCCCCTAACGTGAATAAGGATCGGCGGCGTCACGCAGACCGTCGCCTACAAAATTAAATGCGAGCACAGTAATAATTACAAAAATCACAGGCGTCAAAAGCCACGGCTGAAAAGCCACAGCCTGAACATTTTGCGCCTCTTTCAACAGCACGCCCCAACTCGTCACCGGCGGACGCAGCCCAAGACCGAGAAAACTCAGCGAAGTCTCGCCCAAAATCATACCCGGTACAGCGAGCGTCAAACTCACGATAATATGGCTCATAAACGAAGGCAGTAAATGCCGCGTCATAATCCGCCAGCGACTCGCGCCGGCAAGCAATGCAGCAGTTGCGAAATCCTCTTCGCGCAACGACAAAATTTTCCCGCGCACCTGCCGCGCCAAACCCGTCCACCCAATAAAGGACAACACAACCGTAATGCCCATATAGATCTGCAAGGGCGACCACGATGAAGGCAGTGCCGCAGCCAGAGCCATCCACAGCGGAATAGACGGAAAAGACCTGAGAATCTCAATCCCGCGCTGAATGAGATTGTCGATCCAACCCCCGTAGTACCCGGACACCACGCCGATCACCAGACCAAACACAAAACTCAGTGTCACCCCCACCAGCCCTATCGTCAGCGAAATGCGCGAACCGTAAATAATCCTCGAAAGCAAATCCCGCCCGAGATGATCCGTACCCAACAGAAAAAGCGTCCCCCCATCATCAACGCCAAAAAGATGGATATCCGTCTCAAACAAGCCCCAGAACCGATAGGGTGCGCCTCGCACAAACAACCGTACGGCATAGCGTTGCGAGCGGTCTTCGATATAGAACTTCCGAAGCGTTTCCGGATGCCGCACGCCCTTGATCCCATACACAAACGGCCAGAAATGCACGCCCTCATCCGACACAAATTGCAAACGCTGAGGCGGAGCAAACGCATAGGCGACCTGCCGATGATTGAGCGTATAAGGCGCCAAAAACTCGCAAAACACAGCCACCACATAAAGCGCAACAATAACCATACCCGCAGCCATTGCCAGATGGTGCTTGCGAAACTTCCACCACATCAACTGCCACTGAGACGCGGCATAGGCTTCCGTTTCCTCAGTCAGCACATCTTGTCCGACAACCTCTTCCCGTCTGGGCATAGCCATCTAATGCTCCCCCTCTTCGTAGCGAATGCGCGGATCGAGCCACAACAACAAAATGTCTGAAATGAGCGTACCGACAAGCGTCAACAGGCTCAACATCATCACCATACTACCCGCCAGATACATATCCTGATTCATCAGCGCGCGCAACAACAGCGGACCCGTCGTCGGCAAGCCCAACACCACCGACGTAATCGTCGCCCCAGACACAATGCCCGGCAAAACCCATCCCACAGTACTGACGAGCGGATTGAGCGCCACACGCACCGGATACCGCATCAGCAACACCCAGTAGCGCACGCCTTTAGCGCGGGCAGTCATCACGTATTGCTTCCGCAATTCATCCAGCAAATTGCCCCGCATCACCCGTATCAAGCCCGCCGTACCCGACGTGCCAATCACAATCACAGGGATCCACAAATGCCAGAGCAAATCGAGAAATTTGCCAAAAGACCACGCCGCACTCTGATACTCCGGTGAAAACAACCCGCCCGCACTCACCCCAAACACGGAATACCCGATGTACATAAAAATGAGCGCGAGCAAAAAATTGGGCGTTGCAAGCCCGATAAAGCCCAAAAATGTAAAACAATAATCCGGCAGTGAATACTGCTTCACAGCCGAATAAATCCCAACCGGAATCGCCAGTGCCCACGTCACCAGCAGCGTCACAATCGAAATAATAGACGTCAGCAAAATGCGTTCGCCAATCAGCTCTGTCACGGGCCGATTCCACTCAAACGACATCCCCAAATCGCCCTGCACCATACCTTTCAACCACCGCCAGTATTGCACCATAAAAGGCTGATCGAGATTGTACCGCGCCCGCAGTGCCGCAGCCTGTGCCTCATCCACCGTCTCTCCCGTCTCACCCAGCGCAGCAATATACGACGTGAGATAATCCCCCGGTGGAAGCTGGATAATTGAAAACGAAATAAATGAGATGATTACCATAGTGGGAATCATCCAAAGTAAGCGTTTGATAATGAGGACGAGCATATAAAAATTTCTCTGAAAGTGAAAAAAACTATCCGCAGATGAATGAAGATAAAAATATTTTGAATTCAGCCATTATGGTCTTCAGACCCTTCTTTTGCCCGTTGCAATAATTCAGACAAATTTAGAGATTCTGCCCAGTGCTTCAGATAATCCCAATCTAACCTGTCGCCCTGTACTTTTAAGATACCCGATACATCCCGTAATTGTTGGTCTGAAACTTCGCCACCTTTTCGATACCAGATCAATTTTTGCAGTACAATATCCTCTGGCGTTGCCACGACCAATTGCGTGTCAGCAATGGTTTGTGGCCTTCGACGACGCATTTCTTCGCGGTCAATCGCTTCAGAACCAGGTACAAAAATATCTACCTTAATCATTGTTTCGAGATGGATAACGTTGAAGGAACTGTGTCGAGAGACAGCGCGAATAACATCTTCTTCTTCGATGTAAAATGCGTTTTGGGTATTTGCAATGAGAGCTTGAATATGGTGATTCTTCAGTTCTGCAACCATGTCGATATCCTGTGTGGCGCGAGGCTCTCCGTAAATGGAACTGGCAATTGACCCGCCCACCAGATACGGAATATCCAGGTTTTCAAAAATTTCAGCCATTTGCAGGGCGACGCACAGGGGTTCAGAAATCACCTCAATAGCCCTCTTTATGTGGGTCCCAGCCAAATGCTTTAATCATGGTCTGCCGGGGGAGCCGCAACGCGCCGAGGCGAAGGCGGATTTCTCGCTCATCTGCTTCGGGATACCGGCTGCGAATGCCCGAAATTGCAAGGTCTGTACACGCCTGAGAGAGTTGGGATATTTTTTCGGCTTTTTCGTGTGGTGTCATGCGCCGATACGCTTCAATGAGCAGGCGTTCTACCCTGGGATTCGTGTCCCGCGATTGTGTTTTATAAGCCATACGACACTCCAATTTGAACAATTCCTTATTCGTCTATTCCTCAATCGCATAACACTCAACCGCCGTATTCCCGGGCGTGCGAAATGCCCAGCCGGACATCGCGACCTCGGGCACATTGCGAAATGAATTTTTGACCAGATAAAACGAAGGCAATGCCCCCACCGTACCGATAACCCACAGATTCTTTCGGTTCAAATCGATAATTTCTCCCATAAGCCTGATCTGTTCATCCTCGTCAATCGTCTTCTCAATCTCCCAAAACAGCTCAATACACCGCCGCATATCTTTTGGGGGTTCCTCGCCGCGTTTTTTCTCCGTGCGATACCAGCGCGCATAATCCACCGCGTGTACCGACTCATCGCTAAATGGCACGAGCCAGCGCGGATCCAGAACAGCGATCTGCTCATCTGACCCGCCCCACACGCCAACATCGTGCAACAAACCCTTTTTGCGCTCGTAAAACAACTGCCGCGCTTCTTCCTTGACTTCTGAATGCACCCCCACCGCCGTCCAATAACTCGCCACCAGTTCCAGAATGCGATTATTCAGAGACGTCGTCTCAATATAGAGCTTAATCGGTGCGCCATCTGCCCGCAATCGCATGCCACCTCTCCCGCGCTTCAAACCCATCTCGTCGAGCAGTGCATTCGCGCGGTCCGGATCGTATTCAATATATGCGCGCTCGTAATCCGCATCGTAAAACGGCGACGATGGCGGCGGACAAACTTGCCTCGGCTTCCCAATCCCAAAATAATCCGCCTCATTTAATTCATCGCGATTCAGCGCGAGCGACAGAGCTTTTCTAAAGCGGTGATCCCCGATAATCCTCTTCATTTCCGGATCTCGATGATTCAAATTCAACGCCAGAATATTTGACCCCGCCGATCCATTGACCCAATGCACAACCCGATAATCGCCCTTCTTTCTCCCCTCCATAAACAGCGGATAATTCTGAAACTGCAGGTGCCGCCCCTGCATGCCTATTTCCCCGTTGATCGCCTTGAGATTAATAGTCTCGGGATCAAAAATCTCAAAGGTCATGCGGTCGATATACGGCAGTTGATTCCCATCGGAATCGACCTTCCAATAATAGGGATTGCGCTCCAGCACTGCCGGACGCGCAGGCGGCGGCGCAACCACAATCCACGGCCACAAACGCGGGATATCCGGATTGCGCCAATCGCGCATATCTTCAAAAAGCTGCTTCCACAAATCAAATCCCGCGGCCTCGCTCATCGCCTCGAGCTTTTCCAAAGACGTGTACTTCGGATGAAATTGCTTCATATAATGGGCGGGATAGCGCAACATCTCATAACCGCGCCCCGACGCCAACTTCACAACAAACAACCCATTGGGTTCCAAAAACGTGAACCGCACCGTATAATCATCGACCTTCTCCAACCCCATCACCCGTCCACCCCGCTTAAAATCGCGCGGCACAACAGGCGTTATCTCTTCGTCTTGCAACACATCCTCATACCAGAAAATGAGATCATCAACTGTAAACGGATGCCCGTCTGACCACCTCACCCCTCTGCGCAAATAAAATGTAAAACTGCGTCCCCCATCGGCAATCTCCCACCGCACAGCCAGATTGGGAATCACCTCCTGCGCCATCGCATCCCACCGCACCAGACCCTCATACGCAAACCGGGCTTCGACAATACCCACATCGCGGGGACCAGTCGCAAACCGCGTCCACGTCCCCCCATAAGGCCCATTCTGTTGCGGCGGTACAATAACAAGAGGATCTTCCGGCAGGCGTTCCGATACCGACGGCAAGATCCCCTCTCGCACCCGTTGGGCGAGCATAGGCGCTTCGGCAAATTGCCTACCCGACCATTCCATCACCCGATGCACCGCCCCTGTTGCCTCGGGATGGCGATTGGGAATCTCAACATCCGCTATCACAGCCTCGAGATCCCGCCCCCCATCTTCTTGCACCACAGGCACAACACCATCTTTGGGCGCACGCACCAGACTGCCCATCACAGCCTCAAATTCCGATGCGCGTTGTATCGCATCCGGATCGCGCGGCGACAGGTAAAATGCGACATATCCCATCCCCTGCACCAGAAGCACAAAACTGGCAAAAACACCGATAAGCGCGATCCACACTTTAATTCCCATTATTGCCTCTCATCTGCGGATACCCTCATCTACTATATGCCCCACTGACAAACTTCTCAATCTCATCTCGCCCTCGCGCAATAGCTTCATCGACAAAACGCGCTTTTATATTCTCATCAAAAAACGCATCTGCCCGTCTTCTGTTCTCAGCAAGATGCTTTTCCATATCATCAGACAGAGGGCGACCTATCATCTTGAGAAATATCTGCTCGAGAACAACGGGGTCTGCATTCTCTGCCCATCCCCGCGCACGCCGCACAAATCGAGATACTATTTCGCGATCAATAAACCCCACCTCTCCACGTCCATCAAACTGATCCAGCACTCCCGCGACACCTGGATAATTGATCGGCAATTCATCTACATAAGACCACAACCCATAAATAATGGGCCGCCAGTCCTCAACGCCGTGTACGTGAATCGTCACCTCATCGCGAAACGCTTCATCCGTCGTCAAATGCGCAATATACCCCATCAACAAAACGCGATCTCGCGGATCCATATTCTGATAATCCGCCAGATTGGGATGCGCCTCAAACATACCCGAAACGGATTTGCCCCACGTCTCGCGCTGCTCCTCCGTATAAAAATGCGATCCGTACTTACCCATCTTCCCGAGCAAACGCATCGCATCCGGCGCCATAGAACCCGCCACAAGATCCGGCAAATACCGCCGATTTAGAGCACCGACCTCAGGCAAATCGCGCTCGAGCTGTACCTGCAACCCGAGCACCAGCGCAAAATGACACCGCCCACGAGGCATCCGTTTTCCTTTCTCAAGACCCTGCCATCACTTCCAATAGCAGTTTAAACAAACTATTTAAGCACAATTATCCCAATCAGCGCAAAATTGAGTTAATATCCTGCGGGGCACATGTATAGTCATAGAACTCGCGTTTGTCAACTCAATCGGCGGAAAGGGTCAGGACTTCACAAACACCCACATCATCTCGTCGCAATCGTCCCCATGCAATATCCGGATCGTGTGGCCACACCACAACCCAATTCTCGGAAACCGCCCTATCCATAACCTCTTGCTTAACCAGATAGGTCTGCCGCGGATACAGATCATACGCCATCACATAAATCGGCTTCAGGTGATGCGTCGTAGGAATCAAATCCCCCACAAAACAGAACGTATCCTCGCCCGTATGCACCAGCACAGATTGATGCCTGCGTGTATGCCCTGGCGTAACTATGGCCTCAACAAAAGAACAAATACGCTCATCCCCA
>JAPPAB010000189.1 GCA_026705765.1 Gemmatimonadota bacterium | reverse complement strand
ATGAGTTGGGGGCTGTGGTGGTAGCTTCTGTGCGAGAGGATGACGCGCCCATAAGTGGTGCTATGGTAGAGTTTGCGCGTTCTATCGCGGGTCAGGCGGCAGAGTACGCGTGGTCGGGGATGACGGATGAAGAGGGTCGGGTGCGGTTGGAGATTGTGGGCGATGCGACGGGTTATTATCAGGCGCGTGCATCGCAGGATGGGCGCGTGATTGGGGTGTGGTCGAGTATTCCGATTAATGCCGGCGATGAGGTGATGGTCAATTTGCCCATTGGGGGGAGGGCGCAGGTGATGTCTCCGTCGTCGGCTTGTGCGGATCGCGTGCTCAATTTTGGTTTTTTCGCTTTTTTCGCGCCGGTTAGTTCCAGTGCAGATCCCGATCCGAATTCTGCGGGGTTTAATACGCATGTGGGTTATGAGGCGGATTTGTTGACGGCTCTCGAAGCGATGGATGGTGCGGGACTGTCGTTTTCCCGAAAGGGTATTGATATATGGCCCAATATCTGGCTGCTGTCGGCTGGTGTGGATTACGATGTTGTTGGCGGTGGTATTACGATTCTCGACTCTCGAACCCGCGATGAGATGGGTAATGAGGTGGTGACGTTTACTTCGGGGCATATTGCGTTTCGGCAGTCGCTTTTGGTGCGTGCCGAAGATGGGAGGCGTTGGGTTAGCCACGACGACCTGACGAGCGAGGTTCGTGTGGGCGTGCTGGCTAGTACGACGGGGGAGGCGCGTTTGCTGGTGCTGACAGGTCTGGTCAATGCCGATGGTGTTTTGGCTGCGGGTGTGCGCATTGAAACGCAGACGGATACGGTGGTCGCCGATGGGAGTGCAGATTATTTTATTACTGCTGCTGGCGCGTCGCCCAATCTTGAGGGCAGGCAGCGCATTTTCCCGGCTGTAGATACGATGCCGCAGGTGGTTTATCTGGGGGAAGAGGAATTACTCGGTGCGCTTGCGTCTGGTAGGGTAGATGCGCTTGCCCGGGGAGAGATCGGCAACCGCGATGCGGTTCATGCTTCGGGTGGCGCGTTTGTGGTGACGGCGCTTGATGCGGCGGTTGAGTATGGTGGCTTTACGCTTGGTGTGGAAGATGCGGATTTGGCTGCTTGTATTGATGATAAGATCAATTATCTAACGGATGATCAGCGCATTGGCTATGGCGAGTGGCGGCAAGATCCCTCAGTTTTCATGACCCGAGCCAGGATGTGGCAGAGTCGATGATATAATTTGACTGTCATCGCGGTATGTTGTTGTAGGGGACGGCCCCTGTGCCGTCCCGTGTGTCATCGCGGCAAATAGATCGATAATTAAATCCTTAAAGCCTTCGGGTTTTGGGGATTTTTTTATTTTTCTGCTTGACAGGCGAACTGTTTGAGTGTATTATTTAGGTAGAACACTAAGACACCGCTGGTTTTTCACTCGATTGGAGGGTCAAATGACTGCTCGATATTTTAAGTCCTATCGCTCTGGTTTCGGGATATTCGCAACAGCGCGTCGAACACTGTTGGGCTTCTGTTTGTTCATCGGATGTGTGACCGCAGGTGCTGAGGAACCGCCTCGTGTGGTGCGGACTGTGCCGGAGAACGGCGCACAGTCAGTGGATGTGGCCACTATGGAATTGCGCGTTACTTTTGACCAGCCCATGGATACCAAAAGGGGCTATTCGTTTGTGATTTTAGGTAGCAAATTTGTGCTTCCAGAGGTTGCCGGAAAGCCCCAGTGGATTTCTGATACGACTATTGTTCTGCCTGTGAAACTCAAGCCTAACCGCGAATACGGTCTGGGCATTAACTCAGAGCGGCATCAGAATTTTCGAGGAACCAATGGGCTTCCCGCGGTTCCGTATCCTCTTTCTTTCAGGACTGCGCCATCGGGTGATATGAAACCCCTGGACCCAGAACAGAATCGGAAATCGTTGGAGCAGTTGAGGTCGGCTATTGAGGAGAAGTATTCCTATCGCGATCTACGGGGCATAGATTGGGACGTTAGATTTGCTGAGTTCGAGCCGAGATTGGTAGATACGAAGACTTCCCGCCAGTTTGCCTTTCTTGCCGGACAACTTCTTGAGGTCGCCCGCGATGCTCATATCAAGGTCAATGTAGATGGTGATCGATTAGCTGGCTTTCAGCGCAGTGTTCGCCCCAACGTGGATCGAGAGTTGCTGAAACGAATAGTATCTCAGTTTCGATCCGTCAATCGTGCGGTGGTTACCGGGAGGTTTCCGGATGGCCCAGCGTATCTGATGATTAGAAGTTGGTCACCTAAGGCTGCCCGGGATATCGAAGCCGCCGCAAAATGGATCGACGAATTGTCGCTCGATGATACCCTGATTCTGGATATTCGATTCAACAGTGGAGGAGACGAGCGGTTGGCGAGAAAGATCGCCGGTCGATTTGTCGATCAATCTGTGGTATATGCCGGCCATCTCAATCGCGATGTCTCCAGTCCTTCTGGCTTTTCTGAAATCAATAAACGAACGCTGAAGCCGATTCGGCCCGGTTTTCGAGGGCGCACGGTCGTTTTGATGGGACCGGTCAATATGAGCAGTTGTGAGGCATTTTTGTTGATGATGAAGCAAGCGCCGCAATGCACGCTGATGGGCGAGAAGTCCTATGGCAGTTCGGGCAATCCAAAGCCTGTGCGCTTAGCGAATGGGGTAACCGTGTTTCTTCCGTCGTGGGTGGCTTTGACGCCCGATGGAGAGCCGTTCGAGGGTAAGGGCATATCACCCGATGTTTACGTCGAATTTCCCGACGAGCCTGGGGATCAGGATCCATTGATCAACGCTGCTCTTGAATTGTTGAAAAAAGGTCAGGGGTGAAACGTAAAACGAGAGAAGAGAGTGTCATCGAGGCATGATTTTAGCCGCGATCCAGAAGGTTTTGGTTGTCCTCGCGATATTATCCCCTGCTTAAAGCATGCAGAGGCAAACTTGAGCCGCGATCCAGTCTACCGCGATTTCAAAGGAGTATGACATGAAACAATTTTTTGCGCTGTATGTGAAGGAACTCAAAGCGAATAAAATTCTTTTTCTGTTTTTGCTTCTTTTGATTGTGGGGCTAAATGCTTATGGGCTTATCCACATAGAAAATTTAGAACTAGAAACAAAGACAATTCTTAATGCTCTCTGGTCAGTGCTGGCTGTTTTTACCCTTGTTCTCAGTCTGCCCTTTTTGCTGGCACATGCCTTCAACACCGAGTGGAAATCAGAAACACATTATCAGATGTTTGCACTGCCGGTTCCACAGTACATAGTGAATCTGGCAAAAGTCGCTGCGGTCGCGAGTAAGGGCATTGTAGGTAGCGCGATTGTGACTATCGGTCTGTCTTTATGGGCAGCACGTGGGGCTGCCTTGATGAATGTACATATGCTGCGAGTTGGAGAAACAGAAGTTACGGCATTTTTTGATTTTGCTTTTTTAGTTGGTTTGACACTTGTGACGTATATGATTTTCATTCTCGGCCTTGTGACCGGGATGGAAGGGGTGAAGTTCGCAGTTAAGCGGTATCGGGGACTGACTGCGGTTGTTTTTTTTGTCATTGCCGTGTTTGTGTATGGCCGGCTTTTCCAACAAGGTGCGAAGGCATTAGACTTTTTCGGGCAAATCTCAATGACTCCTCCTTCTGAATTTACAATTGATTTGGCACCTTTTGTCTATACCATTCTGATGGGTGTCATCTTTATGATTATTGGGCTTGTTGTGTATGAAAAGCGTGCGGAAATATGAGGTTCGATCTATGACTGTAAAAAAAGTCAGGAGGCATTGGTATGCCACCTTATGAGTTTGATCCGAATGCACCTATTTATTTACAAATTATCGGCGAGATCAAAAAGCGTTCGGTGCGCGGGGTTTATTCGCCGGGATCAAAGTTGCCTTCGGTGCGGGATATGGCGAAAGAAATGGGCGTGAATCCCAATACGATGGCGCGGGCTTATGCAGAGCTTGAACGAGAGGGGTTTGTTTTTACGCGGCGCGGGCAGGGTTCGTTTGTGACAGAGGATGGGAAGAAGATTGAGGCTGAGAAACGGGCGTTGGCACAGAGTGCTGTTGCGCGGTTTGTCGCAGAGGTTGGAGAATTGGATCTTTCCAGCGAGCAAATTGCGGATTTGTTACGCGATATAGAGGAGGATTTGACATGATGATTGATGTTCGAGATGTGTGGAAACGATATCCAGGCGCGTGGGCACTGCGCGGTGTTTCTTTTCAGGTTGCGCGCGGGCGCGTGCAAGGTGTGTTGGGCGAAAATGGCAGCGGGAAGAGTACGCTGTTTCGCATTCTGGCTGGTTTGACCCGTCCGTCTCGGGGATCCGCCGAGGTGATGGGGCAAGAGGTGAGTGTGAAGACCCGACAGCATGTGGCTTATTTGACGGAGGTCAATCCGTTTTACGATTGGATGAAGGTGATGGAGCAGGTGGAGTTTCTGGCGCGTTTTTATCCCAGATGGGATATGGATAAGTCGCGCGAGTTGCTGGGTTTTATGGGACTGGATGGCGATAAGAAGGTGGGCGCGCTTTCGCGGGGTCAACAGGGACGGCTGAAGGTAGTGTGCGCGTTTTCCTGGCCGAGTGATCTGGTTTTGATGGATGAGCCACTATCCGGTATTGATCCCCCATCGCGCAAACGCATTGTCGAGGCTTTGTTTAGCGAATTTCGATTTGGGGAGCAGACGATTTTGATTTCGACGCATCTGGTCCATGAAGTGGGCGAGTTTATCGAGGATGTGATGTTTATGAAAGAGGGCGAGATCGCACTTTCCGGCAATGCAGATGCGCTGAGAGAAGAACGCGGTGAATCGCTTTCAGAAATGTTTGAGATGGTGGCGATGTAGGGAGGCCTGTGTCGTCCTGTTGTAGGGGACGGTCCCCCTGCTTAAAACATGCAGGGACAGGCTTTGTCATCGCGGTATGTTTTTGAGCCGCGATCCAGAAGGTTTTTAGCCGTCCGCCCGTCTTCGGGATGCAACATCATTTTCCACCTTTACCTGGAATCGTGACATGAAACCATTTTTTGCATTATACGTGAAGGAACTCAAAGCGAATAAAAACCTTTTTCTATTTTTGCTCCTTTTGATCGCGGGGTTAAATGCGTATGGGCTTATCCGAATAGAAGATGGTTTGGATTTCGAAGAGGCATTCAAACAGATATTTATTTGGACGACGATAGCAATTTTTCTCGTTCTTCTCAGTCTGCCCTTTTTGTTGGCGCACGCCTTCAATTCTGAGTGGAAATCGGAAACACATTATCAGATGTTTGCGTTACCGGTATCACAATACAAGGTGATTCTGGCAAAGGTCGCTGTGGTCGCGAGTATTGGTTTTGTAGGTGGTGGGATTGTTATAGGAAGCCTGTATTTACTGATTTTGGCCAACCTGCCCGGTCAAATTCTATCATTTGATGGGATGGAGGTTACCTTATTTTGGGATTTTGTTTTTATGTGTGGTTTGGGGCTTGTGACATATATGGTTTTCATCCTCGGCCTTGTGACCGGGATGGAGGGGATAAAATTTTCGGTTAAGCGGTACCGGGGATTGGCTGCGGTCGCTTTTTTTGCACTTGCCGTGTTTTTATACATCCGATTTTTTCAGCAAGGGAAGATGGCGTTAGATTTTTTAGGGCAAATCTCAATCCTTCCTACGCCTTCTGGACAAATAGCGTGGGCGCCGTTTGTCTATACCATTCTTACGGGTATCATCTTTATGATTATTGGGCTTGTGATGTATGAAAAACGCGCGGAAATATAAATTCCGAATTATGCAACAACCCGTCGTACATCTTGCAAAATCCCAGATCCAAAACAGAGGCGTTCTGCGATGACTGATAATGGACGAAAAACCGAACTCCGACGCTTGCTTTTCATTCTGTCGCTATGTCTGTTCATTGCGCCATCGTTGGCGTGGGGGGACTATCAGGATGGTAGGAAAGCATATAACCGGGGTGACTATGCAACGGCACTCAAAGAATTGCGACCGCGCGCTGAGCAAGGCCATGCTGGCGCGCAGTATTTCATCGGCTATATGTATTACAAAGGTCAGGGTGTAGTTCAAAATGGAGAAGAGGCCGTGAAGTGGCTTCGCAAAGCTGCCGAACAAGGAGATGTCAAAGCCCAGTACCTTCTTGGCTATATGTATTACAAAGGTCAGGGTGTAGATCAAGATGGAGAAGAGGCAGAAAAATGGCTTCTCAAGGCAGCCGAGCAAGGCCATGCCAGAGCCCAGTTTTACCTCGGCGAAATGTATTACAAAGTTAAGACCGTGGGACAAGATGAAGAGGAGGCTGTGAAGTGGGTTCACAAGGCCGCTGAGCAAGGATTAGACAGAGCGCAGTACTTTCTTGGCCATATGTATTACAAAGGCTGGGGTGTAGAGCGGGACCGAGAGGAGGCTGTAAAGTGGGTTCTCAAGGCAGCCGAGCAAGACTATGATCAAGCCCAACACATCTTGCCTATGTTGCTTAACGAAACCCAGGTTGACGCTGATCCTGAGAAAAATTTCCAAATTTTATGGAACGAATTTGACCGCCATTATGTTTTTTTTGAGTCCAAAAATGTCAATTGGCAGGCTCTATATGACATATATGCGCCGCAGGTTACCGACCAGACAGATAATTCTGAGCTTTTTGCTATTTTATCTTTAATGCTAACTCACTTAAATGACGTTCACGTTACTCTAACCATGCCGTTCAAGAATTTCAACTCTGCAAATAGACGACCTGGAGGAATCCTCAATTTGGATTTTGTGAAGAGTAAATACTTGAACGCTGGATTTCAAACCACAGGGGATCGTTTTTTTACTTCTGGTCAAATTTCTGACGCAATAGGCTATTTACACATCGCGTCTTTTAGCATCAGGAATGGCAATGCCTGGGTAGAGGCGATAGACCCTATTGTGAACGAATTTTTTCATCATAAGGGTTTAATTGTGGATGTAAGAGGCAATAACGGAGGAAGTAGCCGCAACGTGGATGCGATAGTGGGACGCTTTGCAGACCAGAAGAGAGTGTCCGCTCTTGTACAAAGGCGCGATGGGTCTCGACATTCAGATTTTGGTCGTATTACAAAAAAATATGTCAAGCCTGCTGGAGACAAACAATTTACCAAATCCATTATTGTACTCACAGATAGACAAGTAATAAGTTCTGGAGAATATTTCGTGCTGGCGATGAAACAATTTCCCTATGTTAGAACAGTAGGTGACACGACATTTGGAGGCCAGGGGAGTCCTACTCGTAAGAAATTGCCCAATGGTTGGGAATATAGAGTCTCCACGGGAAAGTGGTCTTCGGCTGACAATGTTCTGTATGAAGATATTGGTGTTCCACCAGATATTCCCGTTGCGGTCTCACCTTCGGATAGTGTTATGGGGAGAGACTCGGTTATAGAGATGGCAATACAATTGCTTAAATAGTTGTCGGATTTAAATGAAGGGTGTACAAAAATCAAAAGTTACACCTCAATGAACGATTAGATAAAGCTATAACGCACAGCGCGTGAGTCCGTTTCGCAGCGGAAATTCTTATGGCATCCCTACTCTGAAGGCCATTGTATGGCGTACTACTATAGGAGCGATTTGCGCTGTGCAAGCTCCCCGCAGGGGCGCCCTTTTTTTGCTTCATTTTTTTGGGCGCGCAAAAAAATGAAGTCGCCGAAGGCATAAAAAGGAGAAGAGTTGAAAAAACAGACTATGACAACACGATGGGTCTGGCTATTTGCCTTTCTTTTCTTCGCTACGCAGGTGCAGGCAAAGGTGATTCAGGGCACTGTGACCGATGCGTCAACAGGAGAGCCGCTTCCCGCTGCGACGGTGCATGTTCTTGGGGCTTATGATGGTACGATTTCAAATACCGAGGGGAAGTATGTGCTGTCTTTGCGCTCTCTTCCCGCGGTGGTGGAGGTGCGCTATATCGGCTATCGGTCGCAGCAATACCAGGTGACGGAGGACGCAGCCGATGTGCGCGATTTTGCCCTGGAGCCAGTGCCGATTGAGTTGGAGACGCTCGTGGTGACGGCTGAGGATATGGGTCCCAATATTATGCGTAAGGTCATCGCGCAGAAGCAAACGTGGTGGGATAGTCTGGAGACGTTTCGCGTTGAGGCTTATTCGCGGTTTGTTTTGTACAAAGATACTGAGATTGTCGCGATTGTCGAGAGCTTGTCCGATGGTTTTTGGGATCAAAAAAAAGGGTGGCGGGAGGTCGTTAAGGACAAACGGGAGACAGAGAATTTGGATTTGGGGATTGCACTGCCCGCGGCTGCGGGTGTGAATTTGTACGATGATGAGACGAAAATCTTCGGTCATAATTTGATCGGTGTTACGCATCCCGATGCATTGGCGCACTATGATTTTGTGCTCACAGGTCGTCGCAAAATGGATGATCGCATTATTTACGATATTGATGTGAAACCCAAACACAGTCTCAAGACGGCTTTTAATGGTCGCGTGGCTGTGCTCGATAGTGTGTACGCGCTCGTGGAGGTGGAATTGACGCCAAATCGGGCGTTTTTGTTTCCGCCGCCTGTTCGCGAATTTACCATTGCTATGCGCCAGCAGTTTAGCAATTTCGGTGGTGATTACTATTTGCCGGTGGGCTATCAGTCGGATATAAATGTTAAAGTCGGAATGGTTGGTTTAAAATTTCCGCCTTTTGAGAGGCAGCGCATTTCTCGTTTGACGGGGTATGAGGTGAATGTCGCGTTGCCCGATTCGCTTTATGATCAGGATCGCATCGTGGTGGTTGATTCTATGCGTGTTGAGCAGGATAGTTTACTGGTTCAAACAGGACTCGCCGTGCCGTTGGATGATATTGAGCAAGAGGCTTATGCGCGCATTGACAGCACGATGACGCTGGATAAAGCGTATGAGCCGAAGGGGTTTTTAGCGCGTTTTGTGAAGGAGGATGAAGAAAAAGAAAAGAAGGACGGTGAGAAGGGGCGCAAGTTGCCGTTTCGATTCAAACCCGAGGTGTGGTTCAATCGCGTGGATGGTTGGCATTTAGGTTCTAAGGTTTCTTCGAGATCGAGTCAAAGCCGAGCGGCTTTTGCAGGTGGAGGTGCGTATAATTTTGGTTTGAAACGATGGTCATTTGACGGCAAGGCAACGGTGCGCTGGGGGACGGACAAAAAAGGTTTTGTTTCGCTTGAGGGTTTTCGCGGGACCGATACGCGCTATCGCTCGAGACTGTACGACCGATTCAAGGTCAGTTTGCAGCAGATTGAAGGTTTAGAGGATTATTTTGATTTTTTCTGGCGCGAAGGTGTAAGGGGCACCGCGGGCTATCGGTTTGGTCATCCGCGAAAGGCGGGTGTGCGGTTGAGCGGTGGGGTAACTGTCGCGCAACACAGTTCGGTGGAGAAGACGACGGATTGGCATTGAGTGGGGATATTGATGTGCAACGGCCAAATCCGGAGATTGATGCGGGCAATTTGCGTTCTGTGTTTTTGCGAGCGGATATTGAGGGTGGATATTCGGAACTTGCGTTTGTTTTTCGGCAGCGAAAAATCGCGTTGGAGGTTGAGCACAGTCGGCCGGGATTTGGTAGTGATTTTGAGTTTACACAGTTTCGGATGCTGTTGGATTGGCGTATCAAAACGCTGTTTAAGCGGCGTTTGTTGCCCAATGTGCTCGATGTGAGCGTTGTTGGCAGTGTGTTTGCAGGGACGTTGCCCAGGCAGCGTTTTGAGATTTTGGATGCCGGGCTGCTGGACGGGTTATCGACATTTGGGGCATTTCGCACACTTGTGAACCGCCCTTATGAGGGAGAGAAGGTGTTGGGGATGTTCTGGGAACACAATTTTCGCACGGTTCCGTTTGAGTTGGTCGGCTGGCGGTGGGCTGCAGAGCGCAATATTGGTTTGATTGTTCACGGCGGGCACGGGCGCACATGGTTTGGGGATCGCACATTGGCAGGGTTGGATTACGCGCCGCAATATACAGATGGATTTCACCACGAATTGGGTGTGTCGATTAACGGGCTATTTGATTGGTTTCGGCTGGATTTCACAAAGCGATTGGATGCGCCGGGGTTTTTTGTGAGTGTTGGGTTTGTGCAGTTTTGAAGTTGTGGTGAATAAAGCATCATCTCCGCCTCTTGTCAGATACATTGACAAGGGGCTTTTTGGTTCATAATATTGTCGCGGTTTTTTGTGGGATTTACACTTTAATGTAAAGGAGTATCATGGCCAGTAATGTCATTCTCATTTTTGGCGATCAGTGGCGCGCTCAGTCGTTTGGTTATGCCGGCAATACCTGTGTGCAGACGCCGCATATCGACCGTCTCGCGTCTCAAAGTATTAATGCGACACACGCGGTTTCGGGGTGTTCGGTTTGTTGCCCGGCGCGGGCGTCTTTGCTGACGGGGCAATATCCGCTGACGCATGGCGTTTTTGTCAATGATGTGCATTTGAGCGATAGGGCTGTTAGTCTGGCACAGGCTTTTAAGAATGCGGGATACGATACCGCTTATGTGGGCAAATGGCATGTGAATGCAAATGGGCGATCCAATTATATTCCGCCCGAGAATCGGCAGGGGTTTGATTATTGGAAGGTGCTGGAGTGTACGCACAGTTACAATAATTCTTTTTATTATGCCAATGATTCCGACGAGAAGCTCACATGGGAGGGATACGACGCGATTGCACAGACGCGTGATGTGCAAGAGTACATCCAGAATCACAACTCGGATAATCCCTTTTTGCTCGTGCTTTCATGGGGCCCACCGCACGCGCCTTATGAGACTGCACCGGAAAAATACCGCGCGATGTATCGCCCCGAGGATGTGCCGCTGCGCGAGAATGTGCCGCCAGAATCGGAAGCAAATGCCCGAGAATGGATTGCGGGTTATTACGCCCACTGCACTGCGCTGGACGATTGTATGGGTGATTTGCTTCAGTCACTGGACGATAAGGGGATAGCCGACGATACGCTTTTGCTCTTTTTTTCGGATCACGGCGATATGCTCGGTTCACAGGGGAGTGCGAAGAAGCAACAGCCCTGGGAAGAGTCTATTCGCATTCCGTTTTTGTTGCGATGGCCAGCGCAATTTGGGTTGGAGGGTCGCGAGATTTCTGATCCTATTGATATTCCCGATATTATGCCTACGCTTTTGGGGCTTTGTGGGATTGATGTTCCCGATACGGTTGAGGGTCTGGATTTTTCGGATTATCTTATGGGAGGTGAGAGTCCCTCTGATGGTGCCGCGCTTTTACAATGTCCGCAGCCTTTTGGACAGTGGACGCGCGATAGGGGAGGGCGCGAATATCGCGGCTTGCGGACGGGGCAATACACATATGTCCGTTCGCTCGATGGGCCGTGGTTGCTCTATGATAATGAGGCTGATCCTTTTCAGTTGAGCAATCTTATTAATGATCCCGAATGCGCGGATTTGTGTAGCGAGTTGGATGCCTGGCTCCAGCGTCGTCTCGATGAGGGTGGCGATGATTTTCTGCCTGGGGCGGACTATGTTCGGCAATGGGGATATACGGTGAATGAGAGCGGTACTGTGCCATATACAAATTAATCTCTGGAGTGAAAATGAACCGCGGTAAAAATGTTTTGGGCGAGGATCTCGAGGATTGTTGTACCGATCCTATGACGGGTTTTTTTAGAGATGGATGTTGTCGCACGGGTCCGGGTGATCTGGGGTTGCACATTCTCTGTGCGGAGATGACGGAAGAATTTTTGGCTTTTTCCCAGTCTGCGGGCAATGATTTGAGTACGCCTGTGCCCGAATTGCGCTTTCCCGGTCTCGTGCCGGGCGATCGCTGGTGTTTGTGTGTTCAGCGCTGGGTTGAAGCTCTCAATGCGGGGTTTGCTCCTCCCGTTTATCTTTCGGGGACGCATATTTCCACGCTTGAGTTTGTCGATTTGGATACGCTGAAGGAATATGCACTGGATAATGGAGACCCTTTGATATGATTGAAAAAGCCACTCTTGAAGTCCCGCGTCGTCGCTGGGGCAAAACAGAACTTTCTATTCCCGTTATTCCCTTTGGTACGCAGGGGTTTGGCAATAATTTTGGTCCTGTTACCGATGATGAGGCAGCAGACCTCATTCGGTTTGCGGTGGATATTGGTGTCAATCACTTCGATTGTGCGCGGTGTTATGGCGATTCGCTTCGAAAGCTCGGTCTTGCGATTAAGCAGGGCGTTGTCGGGCGCGATGAGATCATTATTAGTGGGCGCGTTTGCTGTCACAGTGCCGCGAAGTGGGGGGGATATGGAGATGGAGACCCGGATTACTCAACTGAGCACGCGCTTGCCGATATAGAAGACCAGCTCGAGATTTTGGGGATTGATCATTTCGATGTGCTTTTTATTCACGATCCGTGGAGTATCGAGGCTACGCTGGTTTCGGGGGGTACGCTTGAGGGATTGGAAAAGGCGCGAGAGCGGGGGTGGGTCAATTTTATTGGATATGGGATGCGGCCCCACGATTTTCATCTGGCGCAGATGGAATCCGGGCGCACGGATTGTTTTCTGTGTTTTGGGGATCACAATCTTTTGCGGCAAACTATTAGTGAAGATATTTTGCCCGCTGCGGCGGAGCGCGATCTGGGTGTGATGAATGGCTGGTCGATTATGCGCGGTTATCTCACGGGCGCGCCTGTGGAAAATTTTGCGCCCCGTGACCGCTGGCGAGAAGATCACGAGCGCGCTGAGAATATGCGCCTGTGGTGCGAAGAACGCGGGTACGACTTGCTCGAACTCACCCTGCAATTCTGTATTCGTGAGACCCGCATCCACGGCAATCCGATCGGTAGCCTGAATAAGGCGCAACTCGAAGCCAATGTGCGCGCGGCGTGTGCAACGGTTTCCGATGAGGTGTTCGAAGAGTTTTTCGCCGCAGGGCTTTAGGAGATTTTTTATGCAAATGCACACGTATCAACCCGCACATCTTCACGCGCTTACGAGACGTTTGTTTGAAGCTTCTGGTGCGACACCTGATATTGCAGATATTGTGGCGAAGATTCTGGTGAATGCCAATCTCGCCGGTCACGATTCTCACGGTGTTCTCCGCATCCCTTTGTATCTCACTAATATCTCCGAGGGGGGGATGAATCCGGCGGCTGAACCCACGACGGTGCGGGAATCGGCTACTACACTGGTTCTGGACGGCAACGGAGGGCTGGGACATCTTACGGCTTATCGCGCGGTCCATCAGGCGATGGAAAAAGCGCGGACTTCTGAAATTTGTTCGGTTTCGTTCACGCGGGTTGCACATATTGGACGTGTGGGAGAATATGTCGAGATTGCCGCACGCGGGGGTTTTATCGGTATTTGCATGGTTGGTGGGGGTTCGCCCAATACGATGAAAGTTCTGCCTTTTGGGGGGAAGAAGGGGAGTCTGGGTACCAATCCCATTGCGGTGGGTGTTCCCACGGGTGATGAGGCACCTTTTGTAATCGATTTTGCCACTTCTATGGTGGCCGAGGGCAAGCTCCAGGTTGCGCGAAGCAAGAAGGCGTCGATTCCCGATACTTTTATTGTGGATAAGAATAATAAGCCGTCAACCAATCCTCTCGATTTTTACGATGGCGGATTTTTGCGTGCTTTTGGAGAGCACAAGGGTTACGCGCTTTCGCTAATGGTCTGTTTAATGGGGCAGCTTTCAGGAGCCCAAAGGGAGGGGCGGCGTTCCGGGGGCGCGTTTATGCAGGTTATCGATATCAGTACATTTACAGATTTGGATAGTTATCAACAGGGTATTCGCGCATTTTTAGACGATATGAAGACGACCGAACCCGCCGATGGGATAGACGAGGTTCTGGTTCCGGGGGATTTTGAGTATCGCAATCGCAGGCATCGCCTCGTACACGGCATTGAGATACCCGATACGATTAACGAGCAAATTGGCGAATGGGCAGACCGTTTCGGGGTGCCTGTAGATGACAGTATTGTGGAGGATAGAGATAGGGCGCATTATCAGAGGTGAGTGTTTAAAAAGGAGAAAAATAAAAGGGGTGAAACCAATCGGTTTCACCCCTTTGTGTTTTTGCGATGCGACGGTTAATCAGCCGCGTCGCTGTGATCCATGGCGCAGAATGCCTGATAGTCCATGAGTTCGGTGATGGTTGGGTTGTCGCCACATACAGGGCAATTTTTGTCGCGGCGAATTTTGAATGTGTTGAAGTTCATTTGCAGGGCGTCGTACATCAGCAAGCGACCGATGAGTGGATCCCCCTGACCGAGTATGAGTTTGACAACTTCTGTGGCCTGCACGAGGCCAACTGTGCCGGGCAGAACACCCAGCACGCCTGCTTCGTCTCACGATGGTGCCAGGTCTGCTGGCGGTGGCGCGGGATAGAGGCAGCGGTAGCAAGGTCCCTCGCCGTCGCATGTGTACACTGTGACCTGACCTTCAAAGCGGAAGATGCTGCCATCCACGATGGGTTTTTTGAGGAAGACACACGCATCGTTGACGAGATAGCGCGTTGGGAAGTTGTCGCATCCGTTGACGATGATGTCGTATTGGGGGAGGATGTCCATGATGTTGTCGGATGTGAGATAGTCGGTGTGTGGCACCACATCGCAGCCGGGGTTGATTTCTTTGAGGGTTTCGTAAGCAGAGATGGCTTTGAGACGACCCAGATCAGATGTGCCGTGCAGTATCTGGCGCTGCAAGTTGGTGACATCGACGATGTCGGCATCGACAATTCCGAGTGTTCCTATGCCAGTCGCGGCGAGATAAAGTCCAGTTGGGCTGCCCAATCCGCCTGCGCCAATGAGGAGTACTTTGGCGTCGAGGAGTTTGCCCTGTCCGCGTTCTCCCACTTCGGGGATGAGGAGGTGACGGGAGTAGCGCTGTACTTCGGCTTTGTCGAGCGCGCGGTCGCGGTCAATGGCGAGACCGGTATTTTTCCAGGAATCGATGTCGCCCTGGATATACGCGACGTCGGAATAGCCCATGTCTTGAAGTGCCTGTGCGGCTAATGCGCCCTGGCCCTGTGTACCATAGACTATGATTGCGCGGTCGCGGTCGTTGTCCATGCTTTCTATGCGGAGTTCGAGAAAGCCACGCGGCACGTTTTCTGCGCCGGGGATATATCCTTCGATATAATTTTCGCGCTCGCGCACGTCTATGAGCAGCGTGCCATTTGCGTTGATTTTCTCCTGTGCGCGTTCTGGAGAAAGCCCTGTGGTTTTGGCTTCTGCCTGTGCGACGAGCGTTTCATAAGTTGCACTCATGGCATGCCTTTCAGGTTGGTGTTTGGATTTGAGTGGTCATGGGGATTTAATGTAAGGTATTTTTTTTCATTCGCAAGCCCGAAAAGTTAGACAATTGTGATTTCGGGCAGGTCGCTTTCCCTTTCTGCCAGTGCATCGGCAATGCGTCGGGCGATTTCGGGGAAAGCATTGTTTTCACCTGTCGCGATGGGCGCACCCGTGTCGCCGCCTTCGCGAATGTTGGGCTGGATGGGGATTTGTCCGAGCAGGGGCAGGCCAAATGCATCGGCGATGTGTTGTCCCCCGCCTTCGCCAAAGAGGGGCGTGCGGTCTCCGCAACACGGGCACAGGAAATAGCTCATGTTTTCGACAATGCCGAGGATGGGGACTTCGACTTTGCGAAACATTTCTATGCCGCGGTGTACGTCTTCTAGCGCGACATTTTGCGGGGTGGTGACTATGACTGCACCGCTGAGGGGCACGGTTTGGGCAAGGGTGAGTTGTGCATCGCCCGTGCCGGGGGGGAGATCGACGACGAGGTAGTCGAGTGCGCCCCATATGACGTCAACCATGAATTGTTGAATCATTCTGCCTACGATGGGACCGCGCCATATTATGGGGGCATTTTCTCCGGCGATAAGGCCGAGAGACATGAATTTGACATTGTGATTTTCAAGGGGCAGTATTTTTTGACCTATTGACCTGGGTTGCGCCGTGCTGCCCATCATGATCGGTACGTTGGGTCCGTAAATATCCGCGTCGAGCAAGCCAACCGTTGCGCCCTGTTTGGCGAGTGAGACCGCGAGGTTTACGCTAACTGTTGTTTTGCCCACGCCGCCTTTGCCGCTGGATACTGCGACGATGTTTTTGACTTCGGGTAAGATTTCGGGGCGTTGGGGTCGGTCTGGTGTTGGCATGGTGGCTCCGGGGATGTTTAGTAGTTTGGCGATATTTCGCGCAGGCGGTTGACTTCTTGAATCACGCGTTCTGCAACATAGTCAATTTCTTCTTCGGTGTTGAATCGGCCAATGCCAAAGCGTATGCTGCTCTGCGCCATGTCATTGCTGACGCCAATGGCTTTGAGTACGTAAGACGGTTCGAGAGATGCGGATGTACAGGCTGAGCCGGATGAGAGAGCTACGTCTCGCAAGCTCATGAGCAGGCTTTCGCCATCCACGCCGGCAAAGCTGATGTTGAGGTTGCCCGGCAGGCGTTGTTCGGGGTGGCCGTTGAGTTGTATCCGGGGCAGCGCATTGAAGAGGTGGTTTTGCAGGCGATGGCGCAAGTCCTGACTGTGTTTTGCTTCGGTTTCGATGTGTTTTTGTGCGAGCGCACAGGCTTCTCCCATGCCTACAATGCCCGGTACATTGAGGGTGCCCGAGCGCATGCCTTTTTCATGGCCCCCGCCGTCTATTTGACCGACGAGGCGAACGCGCGGGCGGCTGCGCACATAGAGCGCGCCCGCGCCTTTGGGTCCGTAGAGTTTGTGGGCGGAGATGGAGAGCAGGTCGATGTGCATGGCTTCGACGTCGAGCGGGTATTTGCCAATGGCCTGTGCTGCATCTGTGTGAAAATAGATGTTTTTTTCACGGCATATCGCCCCGATTGCTTCAATGGCCTGACAGGTGCCGATTTCGTTGTTGGCCGCCATGATGGAGACGAGTACAGTGTTGTCTGTGATGGCATTTGCAATATCTGATGGGTCGGTAATACCGTGTGAATCTACGGGTAAGACTGTGACTGAGACGCCGCCGCGTTCCAGTGCGCGAAAAGAGTCGAGTACGGCGTGGTGCTCGGTGGCTTGCGTGATGATGTGTGGGGTTTTGGCTGCGGCGACTACGCCTTTGATGGCGAGGTTGTCGGATTCTGTGGCGCCACTGGTAAAGATGATGTCTTTGGGCTGTGCGTTGATGAGGTTGGCTATTTGTTCTCGCGCGAGGTCAACAGCATCTTCGGCATGCCATCCAAAGGTGTGTGTACGGCTGGCGGCATTGCCAAAGCGGTCTTTGAGATAGGGCAACATCGCGTTGAGTACCCGTTCATCTATGGGTGTGGTGGCGTTGTTGTCGAGATATATGGGCAGTTGGGTAGGCATAAAAAAATATACCCGATTTTACATTGGCGTCAATTAATCAAATAAGGCTTTGATAAAGTTTTCGGGGTCAAAGTCGTCAAGGTCCTCAATGTCTTCTCCCAGGCCAACATAGCGCACGGGCAGGTCGAGTTCGTCGGCAATGGCGACGATTACGCCTCCTTTGGCAGTGCCGTCGAGTTTTGCGAGGACAAGGCCTGTGAGTTCTACTGTGCTGTGAAATTGTTTTGCCTGTATGACGGCATTTTGTCCGGTGGTTGCATCGAGTACGAGCAGGGTTTCGTGGGGGGCACCGGGCATGGCTTTGGCGACGACGCGGCGGATTTTTTTAACTTCTTCCATGAGGTTGATTTTGGTGTGCAGGCGACCCGCTGTGTCGATGAGTACGACGTCGATGTCGCGTGCTTTGGCTGCCTGTATGGCGTCGAATGCCACGGATGCTGCGTCTGCGCCCGGTTGGTGTTGCACGATGTCGGATCCCGTGCGGTCTGCCCAGATGCCGAGTTGGTCAATGGCTGCTGCCCGGAATGTGTCTCCCGCGGCAAAGAGTACTTTTTTGCCTTCGCGGCTGAGTTTGTGAGCCATTTTGCCAATGGTGGTGGTTTTGCCCACGCCGTTGACACCTACGACGAGGATAATGTGGGGTTTGGTTGTGATTGCGATAGATGGCGCGGTGTTTGAAGGCAGGAGGATTTTGCGGATTTCTTCTTCGAGAAATTCCTGGACTGCGATTTCCGGATTTTCAACGGGTTCGCCGGTTTCAAAGCGTTCGCGCAATTGGTCAATTATGCGAAGGGTGGGTTCTACGCCAACGTCTGCTTCGATGAGAATTTCTTCAATTTCTTCAAGGGTTTCTTCGTCGATTTCAGGGTGCCGCCGAATGACTTCGCGGATTTTTTGTACCATGCCTTCGCGGGTTTTGGTCAGTCCCTTTTTTAGTTTGTCGATTAATTTACTGAGCATGAAAATTCCTTAATGTTTGCAAAGAGGAGCAGGAGTTGTTACGATAGGGCAGAAGATACACAAAACAGATTTTTTTGCCAAAAAAAGACTGTTTGGCGGGAAGATTTTGATTTGACAGTAAAGAGTTTTTTTTTTATATGTGGAATACAAGAGAAAAAAATAATGCGATGCAGTCGGATACGATTGCTTAAATAGGAGGGGCAAAAAATGAAGATTCAATTGGCAATATTGGCAACGCTGGTGGTTGTGGCGACGGGATATGCAGAGGATGTTATGAAGGATAATGGTATTGTTGAGAGAGAGGTTATGGAGGCCCAAAAAATTTGGGGCGAAGCAATTGTCGCTATCGGTGAAGCATATACGCAAAAAAAGGACTATAAGGCATTGGCCGAAGAGACCGTCAATACGTTATATGGTTATGATGAAGGCGAGGTTCTGTTTAAGCCCACGAAGGCGTCAGAAAAGCAATTTCGTTTAACAAAAGAAGAGGCTATATCTTATTTTGTGACTGGTATTGTACCTGAAGATCGCGGTTTTGCTATCCAGCCGTGGAGCAAAGTCCGATTTGAGAACGCTGATATTATTATTAACGGCGACTCGGCCATTGCTATGGGTAATTACTATTTTACAGATGCGAATACCGGAAAAGAAGCCAAGGTGGAGTTCACGTTTGGCTATTTTAAGGACGAGAATGGCAAGTTGCGTATCAATGTGCATCATTCGTCATTTCCGTATAAACCGATGCCTTGAGTCTGCATGATGACAAAGTCATCGGATGTGTGAACAAAAAAGAACCCGCAATCACCGAATGATTGCGGGTTCTTTTTTTTGGTTAATGTCTATGATTCCATTTTACAGATATTTCATGACAGCAGCAAAAAGCAATAGCGCAACAACCGTTGTGGGGACATACCATTTTATCAAATCATCAATCCGGCTATTGAGCCGCGCTTCAATATTTTCTTGCCCTTGCTTGAGGTCTTTTAAGTCCTGTTTTATATCTGAAAGCTGTTCTTTGATAAATTCCAGGTTCGTCTCAAGGATTGTTATCCGTTGGCTCTGTTCAGCAGTGGCGTTGTTATTTGTGGTGTCAGCGTCCATTGCTATATCTCCTTTTGGTTGATCCTGTTTAGCAGTGGTGTTTTTATTTTTAGCAATCGTTTCCATTACCATATGTCCTTTTAGTTGAATGATTGCGTAACAGAATATAAGACAAATTTAATTTTGGTGAATATTTTTCTTAAAACATCAACTGATCAGTGCGCGGGCGGCGCGGGCGGCCATGTCCCAGAAGGGACCGGGGACCGTGCCCATTGCGATTACGAGGATGATGGTCGCCATTGCGGTGACGGCGATGAGGGGCGTGGGTTTAAGCGTGTTCTGTGTGGTGGGTTCTACCCAGTAGAGTTGGCGGATGATGAGGAGATAATAATACAGGGCGACAGCGGCGTTGATGGCTGCGACGAGGACGAGATAGAATTGTCCGCGTTGGAGGGCGGCAGAAAAGAGGAACCATTTGCCGACAAAGCCCACTGTGGGAGGGAGGCCAATGAGGCCAAACAGGCCGATGAGCAAGGTGAAGGAGAGGTATGGCGCGCGTTTGTAAAGGCCAGATACGGAGTCGATGGTGATGCGGTCTTCGCTGCGACCGACTTCACAGATGACGAGGAAGCACGCAAAGGACATGGCAAAGTAGCCAATGGCGTAAAAGAGGGCAGCGGTAAGACCCCATTCGGCGAAGGTTTGCAGGGCGAGGAGTACGTAACCGGCGTGGGCGACTGTGGAATATCCGAGCAGGCGTTTGAGGTCTTTTTGCGCGAGTGCTGCCAGGTTGCCCAGGCTCATTGCGATGACGCTTGCCCACATGAGCGCGGTTTGGGCGTGGCCCGATTCCCAGCCACCGGGCATGGCGAGGGATAACAAGCGGCAGAGGATGCCGATGGCGGCGATTTTGGAAACGGTGGCGATGAATGTGATGATGGGATGAGGCGCGATTTCATACGTGTCGGGTGCCCAAAAGTGGAAGGGGAAGGCGCCGAGTTTGAAGAAGAAGCCAGCGAGTGTGAGCAGCAGGCCCAGGTAGAAGATGGGTTGTGCGGTGGCGTGTGGGATGCTGATGGCAGAGAAGTAGGTGGAGCCAAATGTGCCGAAGAGGAAGCTCATGCCGTAGAGCGAGATGGCCGATGCCGCCATGCCCTGTACCATGTATTTGGTGGCGCTTTCCCCGCCGATGTCGGTATTGCGGTGAAGGGCAACGACGATATAGACGGGATAGGCGGCCAGTTCCATGGCGACATAGAGGGTGAGGAGTTCGGTCGCGCTGACCATCATCATCATGCCGAGTGTGGAGAAGATGAAGAAGAGGGGGACTTCGAGCCAGCCATTGCGGTCAACTGTGAGGGGGTTGGCGCTGGCTATGACGACAAATAGGAATCCGACTGCGAGTGCTGTTTTGATTAATTGGGAAAAGAAGTCAACCGCGTATATGCCTGGGAAGAAGGGTTCGCCTTCAAGGGGGAGAGTCCAGAGACAGGCGGCGATCATGGCAATGCCGGATGCTATGGCAATGCCCCGGGTTGTGCGATAGGACCAGTTGAGCACTGTGCAGAAGAAGAGCACGAGGCCCATGAGCAGGCAAATGAGTTCTGGTGCGAAGAGTATTGCGTTTTCCATGTTAGAAATTACCCAAGAAAGCTATTGTCGTGCTGTTGATCAGGTCGAGCATGAGGCGGGGTACAAAGCCGAAGATTACGAGTACGGCGATTAGTATGGCGCGCGGTATCAGGTGCAGGCCAGACATGTCCTGTGCTTTCAGATTTTCCCATTTCGGATTTGGTGCGCCAAAAAAGGCCAGGTTGAAGACGCGCAAGATGTAAACTGCGGTGAGTACGAGGCCCAGGATGACGATGACGCCGGCGATGGGGTACGTTTTCAAAGCGGCGAGGAAGACGAGTAATTCAGCCCAAAAGCTCGCCAGACCGGGCAATCCGGCACCACACAGGCCCGCGACGATGAAGATGGAGACTGCGCGGGGCATTTGCACGCCAAGACCGCCAAAGTCGCCAATGGTTTTGGAGTGGGATTTGTCGTAGATATATCCCGCGGTGCTGAAGAACAGGGCGGTCATGATGCCGTGGGCAAACATCTGGAAGACTGCGCCGTTGAGGGCATCGGTTGCTACGACCTGGCCGATGATTGCGAGGTTGAGGCCGAGGAGGACGATGCCCATGTGAGATACAGATGAGAAGCCGATGACAAATTTGAAGTCGGTCTGTCGCATGGCGACATAAGCTCCATAGATGATTCCTATGACGGCTAATACCACGAAGGTCGGTGCCCAGTACGCAGCACCTTCGGGCAACAGGCGAATGCCGACTGTGAGTATGCCAAATGCGCCGAGTTTCATCAGGACGCCCGCGTGTAGCATGGAAACCGCAGATGGCGCAGCAACGTGGCCTGTGGGCGACCATCCGTGGAAGGGGAATAGGCCGGCTAAGACGCCAAAGCCAATGTAGATGAAGGGATAGACAAATATTTGGAATTGTGGATCGAATGTGTGTGCGGACAGGGCAATGATGTCAAAGGTGTTGAGGCCCGCGTGGTGATAGATGGCGAGTAGGCCGGGAAAGAGGAGCGCGCTGCCAGCGAGGAGGAAGAGCATGAGTTTCATGCCGGCATAAGCTCTGTTGCCGCTGCCCCATATCAGGATGAGGGGGTACATGGGCACGACGGCGATTTCGTAAAAGAAGAAGAAGAAGAAGAGATCCAGCGACATGAAGACGCCGAAGACGCCGATGACGAGGAGTACCATGAAGGCGAAATACTCTTTGACGCGCTCTTCGAGGTCCCACATGGTGAGCACCCCGGTGAAATAGACGATGGCGTTGAGCATGACGAGGATGACGCCAAATGCGTCAACGCCGAGGTGATAGGAGATGCCAATGGCTGCGACCCAGGGGATTATTTCTTCAAATTGAATACCGCCGGTTGTGGGATCATAGCTTATCCAGAGTTGCAGACTCAGCACACAGGTCAATAAGCCGCTGAAGGCGCAGATCAGCCGAATGCCCCGCACGGCCTTTTGGGGCATGAGCAAAAGGACGATGAGGGTGATGACGGGCGTGAGAAGTATGGATGAGAGAAGTGGCATATTCTATCGCAATCCGAGGTAAAGCGCGACAACGGCTAATAAGATGATCGCCCAGCCCAGATAGAGTTGCATCCAGCCGCCCTGTACGCGGGTTGATTTTGCGCCTGTTCGCAAGATGCCGAGGCCAAAGCGGTCATAGTTTCCGTCGAGGACGTGGTTTTCTATCCAGTGCAAGATGCGAGATAGCGCGTGGGTGATGGCGACGATGGTGACGCGATAGACTTCGTCGATGTACCATTTGTTTGTGAACAGGGTGTTGAGTGGTGCGATTTTGCTGATGAATCCCGTGCGCGGCGCGTTGTCGCGTCCGTAGTCGAGATAGGCGATCAGGATGCCGAGGATGCCGACGCCTACGGTGGGGATCATCAACAGGGCGCTGTGGTGCTGCGCTGTGAGGCCCAGACCCTGAGCGATGTTGGAACCAAAAAAGCCGAGTGCGATTGCGCCCAGGGTGAGGAGCAAGACGGGGATTTTCATGTTCATGGGTTCGGGATGGCTGTGGTCGGTAGCAGGTGCGTGATCGGGTTTTGTGATGAGGAATATCATGCGGAATGTGTAATAGGCCGTGAGAAAGGCCGCGAGAAGTGCACCGACCATGTAGATGTTAAAGCCATTGTGACCGAGTTGGGCAAATATTTCTTCTTTGCTCCAGAATCCCGCCAGTGGGGGAACGCCCGATAGGGCAGCACCTCCGATGATGAGGCCAAGGGTCGCAGCTTTGAGGCGGCGGCCTCCACTGCGACCAATTTCGGCCATGCTGTTGGTGTGGTAGGCGTGAATGTAGATGCCCGAGCAGAGGAAGAGCAGGGCTTTGAAAAAGGCGTGGGTGATCAGGTGGAATACACCTGCGAAGAGGCTGCCAGCGGCGAGTGCCATGAGCATGAAGCCGAGTTGGCTGATGGAGGAATAGGCGAGTACTTTTTTGATGTCGGTATCGACCATTGCAATCGTTGATGCGAGGATTGCGGTGAAGGTGGCGATGCCCAGGACGATGAATGCTGTGTCTTGCGCTGCCATAAAGAGTGGGTGCAGGCGGATCATGAGAAAGACGCCTGCGGCGACCATGGTGGCAGAGTGCAACAGGGCGCTGACCGGGGTGGGGCCTTCCATGGCGTCGGGTAGCCAGGTGTGCAAGGGGAATTGCGCGCTTTTGCCCATGATGCCGATGAAGATGAGTAGCGCGATTGCGTTGAGCAGGTTGGGCGATATCTGTGTTGAGAGGCCAGTTTGAGGGTCTAAGAGGGTGGGGATATCGAAGTTTGAAACGAGTTGGAGGATGAGCAAAATGCCGATGAAGAGGCCGACGTCGCCCACGCGGGTCATGAGAAAGGCTTTGCGCGCGGCTGCGGCTGCTTCGGGTTTTTCAAACCAGAAACCGATGAGGAAGAACGAGGAGAGGCCGACGAGTTCCCAAAAGATGAAAGATTGCAAGAGATCGACGGCATAGACAAAGCTGAGCATGGACCAGGCAAAGAAGCTGAGCATTGCGAAATAGCGCGTTTTGCCCGGGTCTTGCGCCATGTAGCCTACTGAATAGAGCATGATGCAGGCGGTGATGAAGGCGACGACGACGCCAAACATGAGGCTTGGACCGTCGAGAATGAAGCCAAATTGGAGTTGTATTGCACCGCTTTGAAACCACAAAAATCGCAGGGGTTCAACGGGTCCCTGTACGAGAAGGGCGATGGTGCTCAAAAGGGATACCGCGCTGCCGAACAGGACCAGTCCCTGAGCTATTCGGGGTTGTTGTACGAGAAAGATGATGGCGATGATAAAACACGCCAGGGGGGAAATTGTCGTTAAAAGTATGAGTGAGAGAGTGTCCATCAACCGCTCAGTTTGGTGAGTTTTTCCGCATCTATTTCGTGATACGCCCGATAGATGCGCAGGATGATCGATAAAAAGATAGCGACTTCGGCGGCTGCCAGTCCAATGATGATGAGGACGAAGATCTGGCCGGTCGTTGGATCGGTGACGACAAACCGATTAAAGGCCATCAGGTTTAAGCTGGCGGCATTCATCATGAGTTCGATGCCGATGAGCAGGGCTATGAGGTTGCGGTGGGATAGTGCGCCGATCAAACCGAGTGAAAACAGGGCTGCGCCCACCAGAAGATAGGATTCGAGGGTCACGAATTTTCCTTTGGCAAAGCCTTGCGCGCTATCAAGATGGCACCGATGATGGCCAGGAGCAAAACGAGGGAGAGGGCTTCAAAGACGACGTTGTAATGCGTGAGCAGTGCATGGCCCAACGCGCCCACAGACCAGGCTTTTTCAGATGCCGGGGACGCGATTTGTTGGAATTGCGCGCCGCGGATCAGATGGGCGACTGCGCCAAAGAAGATGACGGCACAGGCAATGGCGAAGCCGAGTTTTCGGGCGTCGGGGTCGGGCGGGCGAATGGACATGGCTATTGAGAGCATCATGGCAAATACAATGGCGACGGTTATGCCGCCGATGTAGATGAGTACTTGCATTGCCGCGACAAATGGACTGCCGAGGTTGAGAAATAGTCCCGCCAACCCCAGGAGGCTGATACCCAGGCCGATGATGGCGTAGAGTATCTGGCGAGAAAATGCCGCCAGGACCCCACCGATGAGGACGAGGGCTACAAATGTGTAGATGACAGCCTGTTCGAGCATTGTTGTTCTCCGTTTACTTCTCCCGTCTTACCTTTTTCGCTTTTCTTGCTGCGGCTTTTTTGGCGCGTTCTGCGGCTTGTTCGGCTTCGATTTCTTTCAGGCGTTCGCGCGCGGCTTCTTCTTTGTCTGCCCAGGGTTCGAGCAAGTCGTAGAGAAAGTCGCTGCGATTGTATCCGGCTTCGTCGTGGACTTTGCTGTATCCCAGGGTGTCTGTGGGGCATACGTCTAAGCACAAACCGCAGTCGCTGCACAGGGCAAAATCGACTTCGAATTTGGTCGATCTTTTGCGCCTTAATCCTTCCGGGCGTTCCCCGTCGAGGTAAATGCAGAAGGAGGGACATATGCGCTCACAGAGTTTGCAGTCGATGCAGTCGTGTGAGCCGATGTCTTCTTTTTCGATGAGGACAATGACGTTGCGGAACGCTTCCGTCATCTCGATTTTTTCCATGGGGTATTGGGAGGTGACGGGCGGTTTGAGAAAGTTGTTCAGTGTGACTTTCATGCCGGTCAGGAGCGTTTTGGTGCCGTCGAGGATTTCTTTTATGAGTGCCATGGGATTTTCCTTGAAAGTTCTATACGATTTTCAAGACCAGTGTTGTGATCAGCAGGTTGATCAGCGAGAGGGGGACGAGTACCACCCAGGCGAATTTCATGAGTTGGTCAAAACGGAGCCGCGGAAAGGTCCAGCGGAACCACATCATGAGGACGATGAGTGCATAGACTTTGATGAAGAACCATACGGCGTCTGGCAAGAGAGGCCCGCGCCATCCCCCCAGAAAGAGCACGGTTGCCAATGCGCATGCAAAGATCATGTTGGAGTATTCGGCAAAGAAGAACAGTCCGAAGCGCATGCCGGAATATTCGGTGTGGAATCCGGCGACGAGTTCGGATTCCGCTTCGGGGATGTCAAAGGGGGCGCGATTGGTTTCGGCTGTGGCTGAGATGATAAAGATGATCAGGGCAATGGGCTGTACCAGTATAAAGGGATAGGTTTCCTGTGCGAGGGTGATGTCGTAGAGCGACATGGTGCGGGTTATCATGACGATGGGGATGACCGATAGGATGAGGGGGATTTCGTAGGAGATATTTTGCGCGACTGAGCGCACGGCGCCGAGCAGGGCGTATTTGTTATTGGATCCCCAGCCCGCTAAGAATATGCCGATTACGTTGATGCCGCTGATGGCGAGGATCAGGACAATGGCGATGTTGAAGTCGTGGAATATGTAGGTACTCGTAATGGGAAAGAGAGACGAGAGGGCGACCACGGGTGCAAAGACCAGGATGGGCGCAATGACATAGAGCAGTTTGTTGGCGTGTTCGGGTGTGAGGAGTTCTTTGCTGAGCAATTTTCCCATGTCAAAAATTTGCTGCATCAGGCCAAAGGGTCCGCGCTGCGGGCCAATGCGGCGCTGTATGCGTGCGCTGAGTTTGCGTTCGAGCCAGATCAACATGATGGCGTTGACACTCAAATAGGCCATGATGACGGCAATGGTTACACCGAGCGCGAGATAGGGGTTTTCAAAGAGTTGGATGACGTCTGTTTTCATAAGTTTGCTATCTGTCTATTTCGGGTACGACAATGTCGATGCTGCCCAGAATAGCGACCGCATCGGCGAGCATGGTGCCGGCCATGACAGCGGGCATGGTCGAGATGTGTGAAAACGATGGGGTTCGCAATTTGAGGCGAAAGGGGATGTCGCTGCCGTCGCTTGCGATGTACATGCCGAAGTTGCCCCGGGGTGATTCTACGCAGAAGTAATAGTCGCCTTCGGGCGGGCGAATGCGTCTGGGCACCCGGGCTGCGAGAAAGAGGCCGTCGGGCACGTCGCTTACGGCTTGTTCGACGATGCGAATGCTCTGGCGCATTTCTTCCATGCGAACGAGTGTGCGGGCAAAGCAGTCGCCTTCTGTTTGTGTGGGTACGTCAAAGTCAAAGCGGTCGTAGATGCCGTAAGGTTCGTCTTTGCGGACATCGTGTTTATGGCCCATGGCGCGCAGACAGGGACCTGTTATGGCGTATTTTTGAACGAGGTCGGGGGCGAAGATACCGACGCCGATGGTGCGTTCGCGGAAGATGACGTTGCCGATGACGAGTTTTTCGTATTCTTTTAAGCGTTCGACAAAGTAGGTGCAAAAGTTGGAGACGTTGTCGAGGAATATATCGTCGATGTCGAGAATGACGCCGCCAAATCGCGCGTAGCAATAGGTGAGGCGCGATCCGGTGATGCGGTCCAGGATGTCGAGGATTTTTTCGCGGTCGTCAAAGGCGTAGAGAAATGGGGTAAATGCGCCCAGGTCCATCAAGAAGGTGCCCAGCCAGAGCAGGTGGCTGGAGATGCGGTTGAGCTCATTGCAGATGATGCGGATGTATTCGGCGCGTTCAGGCACTTCGATGTCCATCGCGCGTTCTACGGCTTGACAATAGCCTATGTTGTAGATCATGCCGCCGAGGTAATCTACGCGACTGGGATTGGGCAAGAACTGGATGTAGTCGCGGTTTTCGGCCATTTTTTCGTGTGCGCGATGCCCATACCCGATGATGGGTTCTGCTGAAATTATCCGTTCGCCATCCAGGTGCAGTTTGATGCGCATGACGCCGTGTGTAGAGGGATGCTGAGGCCCCATGTTGAGATAATAGGTATCTCGACTTTTTGGATCTTGTTCGACCTCAAATCGGCTGTTCATTAAGCACCTTTCATCCGCGTGTACTTTTGCGGATACTTTTAATATTATCTGCGTCTATCTGCGTACATCTGCGGATAAAGCCTTACGCGTCGTCCTCGCTGCGATAGGGATTGGGGGGATCGACGAAGTCTTTGAGCAGGGGATGACCAAAATAATCTTCTTCCATTAAGATGCGTTTCAAATCGGGATGGCCGTCAAAGCTGACGCCATACATGTCGAAAATTTCGCGTTCGTACCAGTCGGCAGCGGGAAAGATTGTGGCAATACTGGGTGCGGCTGCATCGGGCGCTATGTCGGCGTGGATGATATGCCTTTGGGGCGTGCCGTATTGGTTAAACTGGTAAATTAGACGAAAAGCATTGTCGTTTTCACGTCGATCCTGACAGGTTATCATTTCGAGGTGAAAATTTTCGGATAGGAAGGCATCTGCGATCTGAGGGAGCGTGTCGGCTGAAGCGGTGTGTTGTACATGAAAGCCACGCGCATTGTATTCGACCTCGGTCGCGTCGAGCCGGAGTGTAGAGAGTTTGTCGGCGATCATTTATTGAATTTCTTTCCGGCTCGGATTTTTTCCTCGAGTTTGAACAGTGCCGCAAAGAGCGCTTCGGGACGCGGGGGGCAACCCGGTACGTACACATCAACGGGCACAATTTTGTCTGCGCCTTCGACAATGGCGTACTGTCCGGGATACTTAAAGGGACCGCCATCGATGGTGCACCCCCCCATGGCTATGGCCCATTTGGGCGAGGGCATCTGATCCCAGAGCGTTTTGATGGCTGGTGCCATTTTGCGGGAGATTGTGCCTGCGAGGATCATGACATCGGCTTGTCGCGCACTCGGGCGAAAGACGCCTGCGCCAATGCGGTCGAGGTCAAAGCGCGATGCGCCTGCAGCCATCATTTCGATGGCGCAACAGGCCAGGCCGAATGTGAGGGGCCACAGGGATCGGGACCGTGCGTGGTTGAGCAGGTTTTCCAGCAGGTCCATGTGTACCAGTGGGCCGACCTCTTCGCGCAGTTCTTCAATGTTTTTGGGATCGCTTTTTACGAGAGGGAGTTCTATTTGTGCCATTATCGACTTCTCCAGTGCAAAACGCCTTTGCTCCAGGCGTAGATGATGGCGAGAAAAAGAATGCCGACGAAGATTGTGAGTTCGATGAAGTCGCGCCAGACGTAGGTGCCCGAATCGTAGATTACGGCGATGGGAAGAATATACAATACATCGACTTCAAATGCGACAAAGATGAGTGCAAATAGATAATAGGCGATGTCGAAGCGCACCCATGCGCTGCCAATTGTGTCCATGCCGCATTCGTAGGTCTCGCGGCTTTTGCGACCGCGCGCGCGAGGGGATATGATCAGGGGCAGTACGACGGGGATTGCACCGAGAACGATGCCCGAGAGGAGCAGGGCACCGAGAAATCCGTATTGGGAGAACCAGTCCATTGTGTTTTCCTATCTGATTAATCTGCTGCCTGATCATGGCTGCCATCTGATTCCCAGAGTGCTTTCAGGACTCGCGATGGCGACATGGGTAGCTCGTTTAGCCGTATGCCAACAGCGCGGTAAATCGCGTTGGCGACTGCGGCTGGCGGCGGGACAATGGGCACTTCGCCCACGCCTCGTACGCCATAAGGATGGCCCGGGTTGGGCACTTCTACGATGACGGTTTCTATCATGGGGAGGTCAAGTGTTGTGGGCATCCGATAATCCAGGAAAGAGGCGTTGACCATTACGCCCTGGTCGTTGTACACAAATTCCTCGTTCAATGCCCATCCGATTCCCTGTACTACACCGCCCTGCATCTGCCCTTCTACATAGCCGGGATAAATGGCTTTGCCCGCGTCCTGAACAATGGTCGCCCGCAAGATATCTACTTTGCCCGTGTCTGGATCTACTTCGACATCTACGATTAAGAGTGCGAATGCGGGACCGGCTTGTTTGCCGCTTACGGCAGCGCGTCCTACTACGGGACCACCTGCGCCATTGGCTTTGGCGGCGAGTTCTTTGAAGGTGATGGATTTGGATGAGTCCGATTTGGAGCGGAAGGTTCCGTCTTCAAAGACTATGTCGTCTTTTGATATTTCCCATAAGGTGGCTGCCCGTTCGATCATCTGGCGCTTTACGTCTTGCGCGGCTTCATAGCTCGCCCAGCCGGTTGCAAATGTCACGCGGCTTCCGCCCGTTCCATCGGTTTGTCCGATTGCGTCGGTGTCCGTGACATTTGGTTTGATGTCTTCGATGGGGAGATTCAGGACTTCGGCAAATTGTATGGCGACTGAGGTGCGTGTGCCTCCAATATCGGGCGAGCCTTCGACAAGTGCTACTGTGCCGTCCGGGTTTACGCTAGCGACCACTGTTGATGTGCCTCCGCCGTTGAACCAGAATCCAGCGGCGACGCCGCGTCCCCGATTCGGTCCTTCAAGGGGCGCGCTGTAGTGCGGATGCGCTATGGCCGCTTTGACGACTTCTTCCTGGCCAATGCGCAAGAAGACTGGTCCATCGGCCCGTCGCGTGCCTTCTTTGGACGCGTTTTTCAGTCGAAATTCGAGGGGGTCCATTCCGATCTGTTCGCATATTTCGTCTATTACTGTTTCAGATGCAAATGCCGCGTTGGTTGCGCCGGGTGCGCGGTAAGCGGACGATTGGGGTTTGTTTACGACGACGTCGTAGCCGTCTATGAGGGAGTTTGGGATGCTGTAGGGCGAGAAGATACATCCCGCACCAGCGCCTACGGCAGAGCCGGGATAGGCTCCAGCTTCATAGGCCATGTAGGCTTGTGCCGCCGTTAGCATGCCGTCCCGCGTTGCGCCCATTTTGACTTTGATGTAGGATGCGGGCGTTGGTCCGGTGGCTTTTAATACTTCTGTGCGGGACATGACCATTTTTACGGGTTTTCCGGTTTTTTGCGCCAGCAGGGCTGCGGTCGGTTCTTCATAGACGCGGAATTTCCCGCCAAATCCACCTCCGATTTCCTGCGGGATTACGCGTATGTCACCCACTTCGAGGCCGAGTACGTCGGCGACCTGGCCGCGCACTTCAAATGGTCCCTGTGTGCTGCACCATATTGTGAGCTTTCCGTTTTCGCTCCAGTGCGCGGTTACGTTGTGTGGTTCGATGTATCCCTGGTGTACTGTGCCGGTTGCAAATTCCCGCTCTATGACTGCGTCCGCTTCTTCAAATCCCTTTTCTATATCTCCCTGTTTGTGCTGGAAGTGGTTTGCGATGTTGCTCGCCTGGTCCGTTTCTTCGCCGAGGGATTTCATTTTCAGATCGTCGTGCAATAGCGGTGCGTCGTTTTCCATTGCGCGGCGGACTTCGAGTACGGGTTCGAGTATTTCGTATTCTACGTCGATGAGGTTTAATGCCTCTTCTGCGATGTGTGCAGAGGTGGCTGCTACGGCTGCGATGGCGTGTCCGTCGTAGAGGACTTTGTCTCCGGCGAGTACATTGGCGATTAAGAACCGCAGATCGACCGATCCCTCACCGAGGTCGGAGATTTTGTCTTCGTAATTTTGGACGAGGTCTTTTCCGAGTACTATGGCTTTTACTCCGGGGAGTGCTTCGGCTTTGCTGGTGTCGATGGATTTGATCCGCGCATGCCCATGAGGGCTTCGCAGTGTTTTGCCGTATAGCGATCCGGTTAAGTGAAAGTCTGGACCATAAACCGCGCGGCCCGTTACTTTATCGGTTCCATCGTGCCGTATCGGTCGCGTGCCCACTACTTTGTAATTTTCAATTCCCAAATAGTCTTCTTTTTTGCTCGCCATAGCGCATTCCTCATAGGGAGAGGTGAATTTTCAAGATGCTTATAGTTTAGTGATAATTAAAGTATATATCCTTAGACAAATAAGTCAAGAGGGTACAAATGACATTTCCAATCGCTCGCGTACCGGCACTGCGTATTGTCCGGCCGCGCGAATTGCTTCTACCATGCCCCGTTCTGACGCTATTCCCTGTCCGGCAATGTCAAAGGCTGTTCCGTGATCTACTGATGTGCGCAAAAACTTCAGTCCCATTGTCAGGCTTACTGTTCCGTGGAAGTCCAGTGTTTTGGATGCGATATGCCCCTGGTCGTGGTAGAGCGATAATACCCCATCGTAACGTCCTTCCAGTGCCAGATGAAATACCGAGTCCGCTGGTATCGGTCCCTGTACTCGCCATCCGCGTTTTTGCGCTTCTTTTACAGCGGGGCCTATGACCTCGATTTCCTCTCGTCCGAACAGGCCCTGTTCGCCGCCGTGTGGATTTAAGCCGGCCACAGCTATGGTCGGTGTTTCGGTTCCCAGTTGCCGCAAATACAGGTCGCACAGTGGCAGTGCTTCCAGAATTCCCGCTTTTGTAATGGCATCTGGAATTTCCCGAAAGGAAATGTGCCGGGTGAGAAAGAAGATTTTTAAATTTTTTACCAAAAACAGCGTCATTGGCACTCGCAACGCCGCTCGGGCATTGAGCATCGCCGTGTGGTCGATATAAGGTAGTTTTGCAGCCTGTAATGATTCTTTGTTCAATGGCGCTGTGGATAGGCCAACTACGGTACCTGATAGAGCTGCATCAATTGCCCGGTCCAGATATTGATATCCCGCCCGACCACCTTCGGCAGAGATCTGGCCATAGGCAATCGGTTCAGACAGACTCCCAACGTCAATAAAGTCGATACACCCGGCTTCATAATGCCCATTGCGCGGATTGTCTATAGCGTGCAAATCTATATCCACACACAGCATTTTCACCGTTTGCTCCAAAACCGATCGGTCGGCAAAGACCAGTGGTTTTACTTTGTTGTAAAGCGTTGGTTCACACAGCGCTTTGATCACAACTTCTGGTCCGATTCCCGCCGGATCGCCCACGGTTACGCCAATTACCGGGCGCTCTGTCAAGTCAGCCACGAAACACCTCCTGTTCTTGAAAGAATAAGCGTTCCATAAACTACTGTCAACCGCATTGAGCTTCATTCGACAAAACGCCCTGTTTCCATTATATAATAAAAAAGGTGTGAAATCTAATACGGGAGGAAAGTTATGAAATTGCAAGCAGGGGCTGCTACGTCCAATATTACACCCTGGCTGGGTGTTACGATGCCGGGAAGTTTTCAGCCGCGATACGGAGAGGATGTACACGATGAGCTTCTGGCCAAGGCATTGGTGATCGACAATGGTGATGTCAGGATTGCCATGGTGACCTGCGATTTGATTGCGGTGACAGAAGCGATTGCGAATGCCGTGAAGGCACGTATTCAAGAACGGTGTGGGATATCTCCTGAGTGCGTGATGGTGAATGCGACACATACGCATTCAGGGGCAGGGGTGAGCAATCTTCTGGGTATGGGTGAAGATGAGGGTTATACGACATGGCTTCCGCTGAAAGTGGCCGATGCCGTGGCGTTGGCTATTAAGAGAATGCAGCCTGCCCGGGCGGGGTTTGCCAGTGTGATGGAGGATCGTATTTCGTTTTATCGGCGCTGGCTGATGAGGGATGGGACGGTGCGGATGAATCCGGGTTTGAATAATCCGGATCTCGTGCGGCCAATGGGAGAGATCGATCCGGAGTTGGCGATGATGTATGTGGAGGGGATGGATGGTACGCCGATTTCGGTGGTGGCGAGTTTTTCTCTGCACTATGTGGGGACGGGCAGTGTCGGGGAGGTGTCGGCAGATTATTTTGGCCAGTTTTTCAATTTGATGCGGCATTATCTGGGTGGGAACTGCGTGCCGATTTTGTGGAATGCGGCGTCTGGACAGATTAATAATAACGATTATAGTGGCGAGCGGATTTGGCGGGATCGGGGGCACCCCAGAGCGCGGCGGATGGCAAATGTTCTGGCAGGGCATGTTTTGACCGAGATTCAGTTGATGGATTTGGATGAGGAACTGGCATTGGAGGCTGTGACGGGGACGCTGGAATTTTCGAGGAAAGTGATTACAGAGACGGATCTCGATATTGCCGAGCAGATTCTCGCAGGCGGATATGAATACGAGGAGGGTCCATTTAGCTGGGTGGTGGGGCAACCGGTGCGGCAGGATCGGGTAGGTGTATATGCCAGGCAGTGCCAGCGGTTGGCGGCGTTGCCGGAACAGATGACGGCACCCGTGCAGGCGATCCGGTTGGGCGATGCGGCGATTCTGGCGTTGCCGGGGGAGATTTTTGTGGAGACGGGCCTTCGGATTAAGGCGCAGACGTCGGCTTCGCCGTTGATGCTGGTGAGTCTGGCGAACGGGTATATTGGTTATGTGTGTACAGATGAGGCATTGACGCAAGAGGGAGGGTATGAGACGTGGGCATCTCTGTCGTCTTTGGGGGGTGTGGGTACAGTGCCGGCAATGGAGAGTTTGAGTCTGTCGCTTTTGGAGAGGCTGGGGTTTGGGGGGTGACTGTCTCAGAGAGCGGTTACCCTGTTTTTTGGTCGGGCGGTGGGATGGGGTCGAGGCCGTGGCGTGCGATGAAGCGATCGACTTGACGGAAGACGCGGTGGATGGTGGCTACGTCGCGGTGTTCCATGTCGATGCGGCTGAAGATTCGGCGGATGGATCGGATGAAGGTCTGGGGGCGGTGTCGGGAGACAAAGCCGAGTTTGTCGAGTGCGGTTTGGATGTGGTCGTACATGGATTCGAGTTCGCGGTGCGTAGCCAGATCAACTTCTGATGGTTTGTAGAGGATTTCGGAATGGGTTGCGCGAAAGAGTTCATAGCCGTAGATGAGGGTGGCTTGCGACAGGTTGAGGGAGGGGTAGCGCACGGCTGAGGGGATGCGGGAGATTAGCTGACACAGTTGGATTTCGTTGTTGGTCAGTCCGTTTTCTTCCCGGCCAAAGACGATGGCGCCTTTGTGATTTTTGGGAAGGGATAACAGTTTGTCTGTCGCGGTTTGAGGCGGGTGTACGATGTCGAATTCGCGGCGTTTGCGATGGGATGTGCCCACGGCAAGCGATACGTCTGCGAGTGCTTCGGGGAGTGAGGATACGACGGTGGCACCGTAGAGGATGTCGCCCGACCCGTGCGCCATTGCGCGGGCTTCGCCGCTGGTGTGGTCGGGGGGATTGACGAGGTAGAGGTGCGATAGGCCCGTGTTTTTCATCGCGCGAGCCACTGCGCCGATGTTGCCGGGTTCTTTGGGTTCAACGAGTACGATTCGGATGTGGTCGAGGGGGTTGGACATAAAAATCTCCGTTTATGATCATTACAGGTATATCTATATCAGAGGTTCTCCTTACGACCTATCTACTCAGCTATATCCTGTCCATCCTATAATCCTGAAAATCCTGATTCAGACAAGGTTTTTTAAAAAAATTTGTGTCGCACTTCGGTCATGGCGTCTAATAATTGTGCGATGTCGTCGTCGGTATGGGTTGCCATGACGGAGAGGCGCAGACGGCTTTGGCCCTCGGGTACGGTGGGGGGGCGTATGCCGTAGAGGTAGATGCCGCGATTGTAGAGGTGTTCGGATATTTCTACGGTTTTCTGGGCGTCGCCGATGAGTATGGGTATGATATGGGTTTGGGATTTTGCGAGGTCGAATCCGAGCGCGCGAAGATGCTGGGTGATGGTTGTTGTGTTGTGCCACAGGCGTTGGCGCAAGCTGGTATCGCGCTGGATGAGGTCGAGTGCCGCGGTGGTGGATGCACATGCGTCGGGTGGCATTGCGGTGGTGTAGATGTACGCTGCCGAGCGGTTGCGGATGAGGTCGATGAGGTCGCGGCTGCCACAGATGAAACCGCCGGACGCGCCGAGGGCTTTGCTGCCCGAGGTCATGTGGATGTCGATGGCTTCGGGAGAGAGGCCAAAGTGTTCGAAGGTGCCACGACCATTGGGGCCGAGAACGCCGGTTGCGTGGGCGTCATCGACCATGAGAATGGCGTTGTGTTGTTCGGCGAGGGAGACGAGTTCGGGTAGGGGGGCGATGTCTCCGTCCATTGAGAAGACGCCATCGGTGACGATGAGGCGACGGCGATGGGCGGACGAGGTTTTGAGCTGGGTTTCGAGGTGGGCGATGTCGCAGTGGTTGTAGATGGCGATTTGTGCGCGGGAGAGGCGACAGCTATCAATGATGCTGCGGTGATTTAATTGGTCGCTAAAAATGATGTCGTCGCGGTTGATGAGGGCGGGTATGACGCCGAGGTTGGCTGTGTAGCCCGTGGGAAATGCGATGGCGGATTCTGTGCCGAGGAATTGCGCTATGCTGTTTTCGAGGTCGGCGTGTGGGGGCATATATCCCGAGATGAGTGCCGATGCTACGGTGCTGCTTCCATAGGTGTTGAGCGCTTCTATGGCTGCACCTTTGAGGATGGGATGGTTGGCGAGGCCCAGGTAGTTGTTTGAGCAAAAGAGGATGAGTTCCCGCCCTTTGATGCGGATGCGGGGTTCCTGGCTGGTTTCCACACATCGCACCGAGCGGTAGAGGTTTTGTTCGCGCAATGTCTGGAGTTCTGTATTGAGGTTGGGTAACATGTTATAGATCGGGTTTGTTTTTTGGTACGGCAATTGACAGGGATTTGACCCGTCTTTATATTCCGTAATCTTTGTGTTTTTTGCAATAGAGATTTTTAACCACAGCACAGGCGTAGCCTAAAACGAGCGAAGCGAGTATCGACACAGATGAACATAGATAATATGGCGCAGGACAATACGTGGGGTTGGCGGTTGGCGCTCGGGTATCCGATTTTGTCGGGTTTGATGATGGCAGCGGCTTTTCCCCCATTGCCTCTCGGTTTTTTGGCCTGTATCAGTTTGTTGCCCCTTATTCCCGTTGCTGAAAATTTGCGTGGGCGCGTGGCTTTTGGCGCGGGTTTTTTGCAGGGTGCGGTTTTTTACGGTGCGAGTGTTTATTGGATTGCGTGGATTACCCCCCCGGGTATGGCGGGGGCAATTTTGTATATGTCGCTTTTTCGGGGGCTGTTTGTGTGGTTGTGGTCGTTTGCAATGGCGCGCGTTGGCAGGCTGGGGTTGTGGATGGTGCCTTTTTTGTGGGTGGGGTTTGAATATTTTAATACGCTGGGCGATATGGGTTTTCCGTGGATGCTGCTCGGGCATACCCAGGTGGATTATTTGCCTTTGATTCAGATTGCAGAGGTGACCGGGGTTTACGGGGTGTCGTTTTGGGTGGTGGTGGTTAATCTGATTGCGTTTAAGGCATTGGAAAGTGCGCGGCGCGGTTTGATGGTTGGTGTTCTGGTTCTGGCTTTTGCACTGCCAGCGGGATTTGGTTTGTGGCGGATGGCAGAGCCGGTTGATAAGGGCGATTTGAAGGTCGCTATTGTGCAGCAAAATGTGCCGCCTGTTGAGAAATCTTACTGGGGTTTTAATCACAATTTTAACAAGTTGGAGCCTTTGACGATTCAGGCTGCGGAGTCGGGGGCGCGGTTGGTTGTGTGGTCAGAGGCGGCTTTGCCTGCGCGTTTGAAAAGTGAAGGCGCATCGCATCAGGCGTATCAGGCGCGGGTGCAGGCGCTGGTTGATTCGCTGGGGATTTATCTGTATATGGGGGCGAATCGCTTCGAGGCCGCGGCGCGGGATCGCTATTATAATTCTTCTTTTTTGTTTGAGCCTGGTGGGGGTGATTTGCCGCATTACGACAAGGTGAAGGTGGTGCCGTTTGGGGAGCGGGCGCCTTTTCCTAAATTGCTCGGGTTTTTGCGCGATTTTCGGTGGAGCGGTGGGGGGTATATCAGCGGCGATTTTGAGAGCGGGACTGCGCTTACGGTTTTTGAGGTGCCGGGTGGAAAGTTTTCAGGGATGATTTGTTTTGATTCGGTGTTTCCCTGGCTTGCGCGCGATATGATGGTTCGGGGTGCCGAGTTTTTGGTGGTGATTACGAATGATGGGTGGTACGGGCGCACGTCAGCGCCGTATCAACACGCGGATATTGCAACGTTCAGGGCTGTTGAGAACAGGCGTTGGGTGGTGCGTTGCGCCAATACGGGTGTGTCGATGTTTATCGATCCCTATGGGCGGCAAGAGCAAAAGACGGGTTTGTTTCACGAGGCTGTTGTGGCGGGGACGATTGCACCGCGCAATGAGCAGACGCTTTATATGCGGTTTGGCGATTTGTTTTCTCAGTTGTGCGGCGTGATGGCGCTGATGGGGCTGGCGGTGTTGGCTATTCGGAGGCCGCGAGAGGTGGAGCTTGCACCGCCTGAGGGTACGGTGCCGGCGATTATGCCAGACCGCGATGAAGAAGATCTGCCCGATGAGGGCAAGCCGATGCCTTTTCTCGATCATCTGGAGGAGTTGCGGTGGCGCATTTTGAAGGGGTTGGCCGCGATTATTGTGGGTGCGGTTTTTTGCGGGATTTTTGTCAATGAGATTTTGGCTGTGCTGCTCCATCCTACCCGCGAGCTGGAAGATGAACTGATATTGCAGACCTTAAGACCGATGGGCATGTTTATGGTCAAGTTGCAGATCGCGCTGGTGGGCGGGGGGATTCTGGCGCTGCCGTTTTTGATTTTTCAGATCTGGATGTTTGTCGCGCCCGGTTTGTTTGCCAGCGAGCGACGGTTTGTCACGTTTGTGATTGGTTCGGCCACTGTGTGTTTTGTTGTTGGTGCTATTTTGGCGTACTGGCTGGTTATCCCGCTGGCGATGAAGTTTTTTGTTGGTATGGCTGCTGATACGGTTGTGAAGCCGCAGTTTGATATTGGAGAGTATATCGGTTTTGTGTTGCGCCTTTTGATTGCTTTTGGGTTGGTATTTGAGTTGCCTGTGTTGACGTTTTTTCTGGCTAAGATGGGGATTGCAACACGCGATCGGATGCGAAAGGGACGGCGTTATGCACTTGTGTTCGGGATTATACTCGCCGCTATTTTGACCCCTCCCGATCCCCTGTCTCAGGTTTTGATGGCGCTGCCACTCGTAGTTTTGTATGAGATTAGTATTTGGGTGGCGCGGATTGTGAATGAGTAGTGAGCAAAGGAGTTACCGGTGAAGATTTGTTTGTTGGCAAGCGGCAGTGGTGGCAATTCGATTTGTGTTCAAAATGGTTCTTCAAGTGTGCTTATCGATGCGGGTTTGACGGGTAAGAAGATCGAAGAGCGTTTGCAAGGTGTTGGGATTAATCCAGCGGGTTTGCAAGCTATTGTGGTGAGTCACGAGCATTCCGATCATATTAAGGGGGTGGGTGTGTTGGCGCGGCGGTACGGGTTGCCGGTTTGGATGACGGAGGGTACGTTGAATGCGTCAAAGAAGATTTTTCGGGGGAGCGAGAGGATTCGAGTGTTTGAAAATGATGAGGCGTTTTCTATTGGGGATCTGTCTTTTCAGGCGTTCCAATTGCCCCACGATGCGGCCGATCCCGTGAATTTTTCCGTGACGGATGGACGTTCCAATGTGACGGTTGCAACAGATATGGGTACGGTGACGCAGCTAATTTATCAGTATATGCGCCGCGCCGATCTGGTGATTATTGAGACGAATTACGATCGGCAATTGCTTATGGATGGACCTTATCCCTGGGTTTTGAAGCAGCGGATCAATAGTACGCACGGTCATTTGTCAAATGATGGGGCTGCCGAGGCGTTGTGCGATCTGGCGCGAGAGGGGTTGCAGCAGGCGGTTCTGGCGCATTTGAGTCAGAAGAATAACCGGCCAGATCTGGCGAGAGAGACGTGTGTAGATATGTTGCAGGGTCAGGGTATTCGGTCTTTTCCGATGAGCGTGGCGGAGCAGGATCGTCCGAGTGATATTTTTGTGATTTGATTTAGAAAGGTGAAAATGGAAAAGTGGATTGAAGAGCTTGTGATGGGATTGGCCAGTCCGTTCCTGCTTGTGATTATTGCGATGACGCTGTACACGCTCGGCAAAGGCGCAGATTGGCTCGTCGATGAAGCTGTGACGCTTTCGGTGCGCTGGGGGCTGGGGAAGGCGGTTATCGGTGCGACGATTGTGAGTATTGGTACGACGACGCCGGAAGCGGCGGTGTCCGTGTTTTCGGCGATTCAAGGAAAACCGGGGCTTGCTCTTGGGAATGCTGTTGGTTCGATTATTTGCGATACGGGTCTTATTATCGGTCTGGCTTCTCTGATTGCTCCTTTACCTCTCAACCGCCAGTTGGCATCGCGGTTGTCCAATGTGCAGGTGGGTGCTGGTATTCTTCTGGTGTTGGCCTGTTTTCCGTGGGCTTCTCCCGCGAAATTGTTTACCCAGGGTGGGGTTTTGCCACAGTTTGCCGGGTTCGCTTTTGTTGTTCTTCTCGTGCTCTATATTTGGCAGTCGATCCGCTGGGCAGCGACTATGTCGGATGCCGAGCAGGAAGATGCAACCGATGCAGAGGAGAGTAACGCGGGCCTCGTGCTTGTGAAGTTGCTCCTGGCGATTGCGGTTATTGTTATTTCGGCTCAAATTCTCATTCCCAGTGTGAGCGTTTTGGCAGAGAGAATTGGTGTGCCAAAGCACATTATTTCGGCGACGCTGGTCGCGTTTGGCACGTCGCTCCCAGAACTCGTGACGGCGATTACCGCTGTCAGACGCGGGCACGGCGAGCTGGCGGTTGGCAATATTATCGGTGCTGATATTCTCAATGTGCTCTTTGTCGCCGGTGTCTCGGCTGCGGCAACACCAGGTGGCTTGCAAGCCGATGGTCAGTTTTTCCAATTTTTGTTCCCGGCTATGGTGTTTATTCTCGTTGTTTTTCGCTGCGGTATTTTTGTGTCGGGCAATGCGATGAAGCGTCCTTTTGGGGTTGTGCTGGTGGCGACGTGGCTTCTGGTGACTCTGCTGAGTTATGTGCTGTCCGTAGATATGCATTAGGCAGGTAATGTTTCAGGATAAGGGAAAAGACAAGCTCGTTCTGGTGACGGGGGCCAGTGGCTATGTTGGTGGGCGGCTGGTTCCGGTGCTTGAAGAGAGGGGCGCGCGCGTGCGGTGTCTGGCTCGCAATCCCCAATTTCTGGCTGGTCGGTTTTGTTCCGATACCGAGATTGTCGCAGGGGATGTGCTGGATCGGGATTCGCTGAGGGTTGCTCTGGAGGGGGTAGATACGGCGTACTATCTGGTGCATTCTATGGGGTCTAGAGCCAATTTTGAGGAGCAGGACCGCATTGGGGCACAAAATTTTGCTCGCGTCGCGCTGCAGCAAGGGGTTCGGCGCGTTATTTATTTGGGGGGGCTGGTTGGGGCTGGCCAGCTTTCTTCCCATCTGGCCAGCCGTCGGGAGGTGGGGGCTATTCTGGCTGCTGAGGGACCTGCGACGCTGGAGTTTCGCGCTTCTATTATTATTGGTTCGGGGTCGCTGTCTTTTGAGATGGTGCGCAGTCTGGTCAATAAGTTGCCGATTATGATTACGCCGAGTTGGGTCCGCACACCGACCCAGCCTATTGCGATTGAAGATGTGATTGCTTATTTGATCCAGGGTCTGGATGTGGAGGAGGAGGGGAGTGCGGTTTTTGAGATTGGGGGTCCAGAACAGGTGTCCTACGGCGGGCTGATGCGCGAGTATGCCCGTCAGATTGGCGTGCGGCGTGTTATGATTCCGGTGCCTTTTTTGAGTCCTCGTCTTTCCAGTTTGTGGTTGGGGCTGGTGACGCCTCTTTATGCGCGGGTGGGTAAGAAGCTCATCGACAGTTTGCGGAATGAGACGATTGTCCGAGATGATGGCGCGCGCGAGCGTTTTCCCGTCCGTCCTCTGGGTGTGCGTCAGGCGATGGCTCGTGCGCTTGAGGAGGATCGGGAGATGGCTCAGATTAGCAGCCGTTAGTCAGCGATCTTTAAGAGTCTGCCAGCGCCCCTTCCAGGATAGGTTCTCGAGTTGGCGCCCGGATAAGCATAGCCGTTGATAAAGATGCGCCGCGGTTTCCGCGAGCGGTTCGGTTCGCTGCCGTGGATGACGTATGGGTTGAATAGGACTACGCTGCCAGCTTTCATGATCCCCGTAATGGCGTCGTCGGGATTGAAGAGTGCCGGGTATTCTTCTTCGCTGCGACTCAGCGGGCCCAGATGTCCCAATTTGCAACTTTTAGGGATGAATTTCAGAGGTCCGCTTTCTTCGGTTACATCGTCAATGGCGATGGCTTGTTGGACAAAGCTGCCGCGTCCGTTGACGTCCTTCCACCAGGGTTTCCCATATCCGCGATGTTCGCTGTCCTGATGCCACGGAAATGCCACGTTGTCGCCGGGTATTTTGAAGTGGGCCTGGTTGATTAACTGGTTCATTTCGTTGCTGTCCAGCAACTGGCTCGCCATTCCGAGGAGGCGATGGTCTTTGCCATAAGCGAGCAATACGGGTTCGGCTGCCCCGCACCAGGAGATGCGGTGTATGATGACCCGCCCCGATTCCTTTCTTTCTATGGCAAAATCAGAGCCTTTGTGGATCCCGGGCTCCGATAGCGCGTAGGCCATTTTTTGCAGACGGTCAAATCCGGCTCGCATTTCTTCGATTTCGGTGAGTGTGAAAACGTCAGGTACGATGACGAATCCTATTTCGAAGAATGCTTCGATCTGTTCTTCACTGAGTATTAGGTGAGGAGTCGGGTTTCCCATAATACACCTTCCAGAAAAAGCGAAAGGTCCCGAGAGATCCCAGGACCTGCTGCCGACTGGGACCACCCCCAGTCCAGTGTTCGGAAATATAGTCCTTAAAAGCCTATTATGTCAAGAAAACGTTTTTGATATGGTGCGATAATCAAAATAATTATTCTATATTATTGACAAGTATCGTGCGATTATCTAAGATGAAATTTCGGGTCTTTTTTTGAGTAGTCCCGATTTTGGCCTGGCGGTTCTGGCTAATCTCAATCAGGCGCCAGTGCGGCGGCAGTTTTCTTTTGCTCATGAACACGGTCACGCGCTTATGGACCGCGATGAGGCGGCTACTGTTACGAGTGCTCACAATGCTAAGACGAGGACTGAGCAGCGGGCGAATGCTTTTGCAGCCGCTTTTCTGATGCCCGAAGAGGGTGTGCGAGATTTTCTGCATAGTCTGGGCAAAAAAATAAATTGTCCTGTCTGTATCGCTGAGAAGCGGCTTTAGAGCGCATTATGCACTTTTGACATATGTATATATATTTAAGGGTACTTCGCTATGACTAAACGAGTTTATATCGAAACGACAATTCCCAGCTACCTGACTGCACGACCAAGTCGTGACCTGCTTCAGGCAGCGAGGCAACAAATAACGCACACCTGGTGGAACAGTGTGCGTCAAAATTATGATCTGTGCATTTCGGAAATCGTCTTGGACGAAGCGACTTCGGGCGATGCTGATGCTGTACAGAGACGTCTATCTTTCCTACAGGGTTTTCCGCTTCTTGACCTGACAGAAGCTGTTAACGATGTTGCAAAGGCTATCATGGATTCAGGATTGCTGCCACAGAGAGCAGTACGTGATGCCATCCATATTGCCGTCTCATCGGTTCACGGCATTGATATTCTGTTGACCTGGAATTGTCGGCACATTGCTAATGGGGCAATCATGAAGGAACTTCGTACAATCGTGGCAGATTGTGGCTATGAACTACCAATCCTCTGTACACCCGAAGAATTAATTGGAGAATAATCGCTATGAAAGAACTAAACGATAAAGAGACCACGGATGAGGTTATCCAAGAAACCAGAAGGATCAAAGAAGCCCTGGCAAAGTCTATGGATTTTGACATTGATCGCATTCTAAAAGATGCAAGGCTGAAACAGGGAAAGAGCGGTAGGAAGATTCTTTCTCCTCCAGTCCAGCAATTAGTTGATTAGATGCTTATGAATGCGATCTGGGCGGAGGATTGGTGGATGCTTATGGACAAGGAAATAACAATGAACTGCATCCACTGTTCTGGGCAAATGAAACGCTCAAATGCGCCTTTCACGTTGACCGAAAGGGTTATCATCTGATGTTTTACACAGTCCCAGCCTGGGTCTGTGAACAGTGCGGTGAGGCGTACTTTGAAGAGCGCGAAGTCACCGCAATTCAGAGTGCTATTAAGGGACTGGACCAACAGGTCCGGCAACTTGTCGAGGATACTTGAGATGATTAGCAGGGGTTGCATATGGACCTTCACGAACTCGTCCTTGAAATGAAGCAGCTTGAACGACGGCTCACGCTTTATGAAGAAAAATACGGGATTCTCAGCCAGGATTTTTACGACATTTTTATGGCGGGAAAACTATTGCGCTACGACGACTTTGACGAGACCCGAACGGATTTCAGTCGGTGGAAAGGTATTTACGAAATCTGGCAACGCCGCAAGATGGCCTATAGCGAACAAATCCAGCAAAGCGATCCAGCAGACGTATTGCGTGTACAACCTGTTTATTGATATAGCTGAAAATCTCTCGAGCACATAGACATCCGACACTCTGCGACTATTACTCAAAATTTATATCGAACCAACTGTGAGAAGATGTGTATGAAATGATGGCGATACCAGATCGGTATCGTGTCTATTTTGCGATGTTTAGAGGAGATGGCAATATGGCGGCTACAATTCAACTGGCTCCCGAAGCCGAGCAACGAATTGATTATCTGGTGTCGAAAACGGGGCGTACGAAAGGTTTCTTTCTCGGGGAGATTATCAAACGTGGTCTTGAGGATGTGGAGGATTACTATCTTGCCGCAGACTTACTGGAGGGCGTCCAAAAAGGTACGGAGACGGTGTACTCAGATTAGCCGTCCCAAAGTACCATCAGTTAAAGCCATTCCGCACAGCGCGTGAGTCCGTCTCGCAGCGGACATTTTTACGGCATTTCAACTGTGCAGGCCACCTTCTGACGTACAATCTCCACAAACGTTTTGTGCTGTGCAAGCCCCCCGCAGGGGCGCCCTTTTTTTCCTTTATTTTTTTGGGCGCGCAAAAAAATGAAGTCGCCGAAGGCATGAAGGAAAAATATTAAAAAAACTTTATAGGTCGTTTTACCACAACAAATGAATTATCCACACCTCTCATTCAGGTGAACGGAGAAAAATTTGAAGACAATGCTCATTACAGGCGGTGCCGGGTTTATCGGCAGCCATTTTGTGCGATATGTTCTCGATACGTATCGCGATTATCGCGTTATCAATTTGGACAAGCTGACGTACGCGGGCAATCTGGACAATCTGCTGGATGTTGCGGATAGTCCCCGGTATGAATTTGTGCGAGGGGATATTTGCGATGCCGGGCTGGTCAATGATTTGATGCAGCGGGTTGATCTGGTGGTGAATTTTGCCGCGGAAAGCCATGTTGATCGGAGCATTATGGGTGCCGAGGAGTTTATGAAGTCCAATGCGCTGGGTGTGTACACGTTGCTCGCTGCAGCGCGAGATTGCGGTGTTGAGCGGTTTTTGCAGGTGAGTACAGATGAGGTGTATGGGTCTTTGGGAGAGGACGAAGATCCGTGGACTGAAGATGCACCGATTGCGCCGCGCAATCCGTATGCGGTGGCGAAAGCGTCTGGAGATATGATGGCGCGGGCGTTTGCCATTACGTATGGTTTGCCCGTGGTGATTACGCGCGCGTCCAATAACATTGGAGGTTTTCAATATCCCGAGAAGCGCGTGCCTATTTATATTACCAATGCGATGGACGATCTTGCGTTACCGGTGTATGGCGTAGGGACGGCGATTCGCGATCATCTTTATGTGACGGATCACTGCGAGGCGATTGATCTGGTGCTGCACAAGGGCGCGCAGGGTGAGGCGTATAATGTGGGGGGTGAGAATGAGGCGGATGGCCTTTCTGTTGCGGAAAAGATTCTGGAGTATTTGGAGAAGCCGAAAGATTTAATGCAGCATGTGGCTGATCGGCCCGGACACGATATGCGGTATTCTCTGAATGCGTCGAAAATTATGGCGCTGGGGTGGAAGCCAAAGTACAATTTTGAAGAGTCATTGCGCCTGACGGTTGAATGGTATTTGGGCAATGAAGATTGGTGGCGAAAAATTCGAGAGAGCGCAGGGTATCGAGAGTATTACAGGCGGCAATACGATGAGCGGAAATAGGTGACGGAGATATAAAAAATAAAAGAAGCGTCCCAGCAAGTGATGGGGCGCTTTTTTATTTTTTAACTGACATTAGGCAAGGCAGATGTTCGAGATGGGCAACATCGCAACCATCTGTGTTTATCCGTGTTCATCGGTGGTTGCTTTTGGGGTTAAAATTTCTTTGAGGAAATGACCTGTGTGGGAAGATGGATTTTGGGCGATGGTCTCTGGCGTGCCGGTTGCGACGATGTTGCCGCCTTTTTCGCCTGCGTCGGGTCCGAGGTCGATGACCCAGTCTGCGCGTTTGACGACGTCGAGGTTGTGTTCTATGATGAGAACCGTGTTGCCGCGGTCAACGAGGCGGTCGAGGACTTCGATGAGGACGCGGATGTCGTCAAAGTGCAATCCCGTGGTGGGTTCGTCGAGGAGATAAAGCGTTTTGCCCGTGGCGGTTCGCGCAAGTTCGGTTGCGAGTTTGACGCGCTGTGCCTCGCCGCCAGAGAGGGATGTGGCTGGCTGACCGAGGCGCAAATAACCCAGGCCCACGTCGGCGAGTGATTTGAGTTGTCGCTGTGCCGCCGGGATGTTGCGGAAGAAGGTGCGGGCACGATTTACTGTGAGGTTTAAGACATCGGCTATTGAACTGCCTTTGTATCGGATTTCGAGGGTTTCTCGGTTGTATCGGCTGCCACTGCATACGTCGCAGGTGACGAATACGTCAGGGAGGAAGTGCATTTCAATGCGGCGCACGCCATCGCCCTGGCAGGCTTCGCAGCGCCCGCCTTTGATGTTGAAGCTGAAGCGCCCGGCGCCATAACCGCGCACTCTGGATTCGGGCAATTGGGCGTAGAGTTGGCGTATGGCTGTGAAGAGTCCCGTGTATGTGGCGGCATTTGATCGCGGGGTGCGCCCGATTGGGGATTGGTCTATGCGAATGACTTTGTCGATTTGTTCAACGCCTTCGATAGATTTATGAGGCAATGGTTCTGTGCTGGCGCGGTGGAGTTGTCGGGCGAGCGCGGGATACAGGGTGTGATTGATGAGCGAGCTTTTGCCCGAGCCAGATACGCCGGTGACGCATACAAAGACGCCCAGGGGAATATCGATATTGACGTTTTGCAAGTTGTGTCCGCTGGCGCCTCTGATTGAGAGATGCCCGCGGGGGTGGCGAATGTCGGGGGGGAGAGGGATGGTTTTTCGACCGGCGAGATAATTGCCGGTGAGAGAATTTTCGTCTGCGATCACGGTTTTTGGTGGTCCCTGTGAGATAATTTTGCCGCCGCGTTCACCCGCGCTCGGGCCCAGGTCGATGAGATGATCGGCCATTTGCATGGCTTCGCGGTCGTGTTCGACCACGATGACCGAGTTGCCCAAATCGCGCAGGTTGCAGAAGGTGTCGATGAGTTTGCGGTTGTCGCGGGGGTGTAAGCCTATACTGGGTTCGTCGAGTACGTAGAGAACACCGACGAGGCGGGTTCCGATTTGTGTGGCGAGGCGAATGCGCTGAAATTCACCTCCTGAAAGTGTTGCGGCTTTGCGGTTGAGCGCGAGGTATCCCACGCCGACATCCGTGAGAAATGCGAGGCGGTTTTCGATTTCGCGTGTGAGGGGGGCAGCGATCTCGGCCGCGTTGTTTTTGAGGTCGAGTGTTTGGAAGAATTGCCTGATTTTTTCAATAGGCCTGCTGGCGATGTCTGCGATTGTACAATTGGAAATTGTGACGGCAAGAGCCTCAGGGCGCAAGCACGCACCCTGGCAGTCGGGGCAGGTTTGCCCGCGCATAAAACGCTCGATTTTTTCTCGCGCTTCGTCGGATGTAGCCGTTTTGTATTGGTGCTGGAGGTCGGGTATGACGCCAGTTTTTCCTCTGAGGATTGTTCTTTGGACGGTTTTGGAGAGTTTGGAAAAGGGCATTGAGGGATCGAATGAGAGGTTGCGCGATAGGCGTTGAAGTTGGTCTGCCTGGCGTTTGCCTTTGGGGATCCCCCAGGGGGCAATCGCGCCTTCGAGGATGGATTTTGACGGATCGGGCACGACGAGGTCGGGATCGACTTCAAAAACAGTGCCCATACCGCTGCAAGTAGGGCAAGCGCCGTGCGGGCTATTGAATGTGAAGAGGCGGGGTTCTATTTCTTCGATTTCAAAGTGGCCTTCTGTGCAGGCAAAGCGCGTGGAGAATGTCCATTCCTCATCGTCAATAATGTCGAGTGTGGCTGTGCCGTTGGCCAGGTCGAGGGCTGTTTCGAGTGAGTCTGCGAGGCGCGCGGCCATGTTTTCGCGCACGACGAGGCGGTCGATGACGGCTTCGATGTTGTGCGCTGTGTTTTTATCGAGGTTGATGTCGCTGTCGAGTGACGCGACTTCGCCATTGACGCGCACCCTGAGATAGCCTTCTTTGCGCAACTGGTTAAAAACACTCAGGTGGGTGCCTTTGGCATTGCGGATCAGAGGCGCGAGGATCTGAAGGCGTTGTCCTTCGGGTAGTGCGAGTACGCGATCGACAATTTGCGCGACGCTCTGGCGCACAATGGGCTGGCTGCATATCGGACAATGCGGCGTGCCTATTCTGGCAAATAAGAGACGCAAATAGTCATAGACTTCGGTTATGGTGCCCACTGTTGAACGCGGTGTGCGGGGGATGCCGCGTTGTTGAATTGCCACAGCGGGCGAGAGTCCTTCTATGCTGTCGGCATCGGGTTTGTCCATGAGATCGAGAAATTGCCGCGCATAGGCGGATAGCGATTCCACATAACGGCGTTGTCCTTCGGCGTAGATCGTGTCGAAGGCCAGGGACGATTTGCCCGATCCTGAGGGTCCGGTGATGACGACGAGGCAGTTGCGCGGGATGTCCAGGTCGATGTTTTTGAGGTTGTGCTGACGCGCACCTCTGATGGTGATTGTATCGCTCATTGACGTCATAATAAAAAATGAAAAAAATTCAGGCACTTAAAATTTAAGTGCCTGAAAAATAAAGTGCGGCAGAGAGGACTCGAACCCCCAACCCTCTGGTCCGAAGCCAGATGCTCTGTCCAATTGAGCTACTGCCGCTGTGCAAATAATATACGGATTGTGGTCGTGTTTTGCAAGCGGAGGAATTAGCTTGACAGGATACAGTGAGAGGTGTAATTAAGATGTTGTCACAATATTCCATTTGTCTTTTCACGGAGGTGTAATTTGAATACGCGTTCAAAAACGCTATTTGACGCAGCACAACAGGTGATTCCCGGAGGTGTAAATAGTCCTGCAAGAGCATTTGGTCCCGTAGGTGGTGACCCGCTCTTTATTGTGAAAGGAGAGGGGGCGCGAATTGTCGATGCCGATGGGAGATCTTATATCGATTTTGTGGGGTCCTGGGGACCGCTTATTTTGGGTCATGCACATCCGGAAATTGTCGCGGCTGTCAATACAGCGGCCGCTGGGGGGACGAGTTTTGGCGCGCCGACAGAAATCGAAGTGAAGATGGCCCAATTGGTCACTGAAATGGTGCCGAGTGTGGAAATGGTGCGGATGGTAAATTCGGGTACCGAAGCCACGATGTCGGCTATTCGGCTGGCTCGCGGGCACACGGGGCGAAACAAAATTGTCAAATTTGAGGGGTGCTGGCACGGGCATGCCGATAGTTTTCTGATTCAGGCGGGGTCTTCTGCTCTCACGATGGGCGCGCCGAGCAGCCCGGGGGTTACGCCTGGAACCGCAGCGGATTCGATTACAGTGCCTTTTAATGATCTGGAGGCCGTAGAAAAAGCCGTTGTGGAAAATAGGGATGAGATCGCGGCTGTTATTGTTGAGCCTGTGGCCGGCAATATGGGAGTGATTCCGCCAGCGCCGGGTTTTTTGCAGGGGTTGAGAGATATAACGGCAGAAATGGGTATTGTGCTGATTTTCGATGAGGTCATCACCGGGTTCCGCGTCAGTCAGGGGGGGGCGCAGGAGCTTTATGGGGTGACGCCTGATTTGACGACTTTGGGGAAGATTATCGGCGGTGGGCTGCCCGTTGGTGCTTTTGGCGGTAGGCGAGAAATTATGTCAGATATTTCACCGCTGGGTAAAATGGTGTCGCAGGCCGGCACATTGTCGGGCAATCCCCTGGCTATGACAGCGGGATATGAGACACTCAAACGCCTGCGAGAACCGGGTGTTTATGAGGTGCTGGAGGCAAGGGTACAGGCTCTGGAGACAGGTATTTTGGAAAATTTAAAAGCTCTGGGGTTGAAATATCAGACCAATCGGGTGGGTTCGATTATGACCTTGTTTTTTACGGAAGTACCTGTGACGTCATTCGATGCTGCCAATGCGTGTGATCAGGATCTGTTCGCCCGGTATTTTCGGGAGATGCTCAATCGAGGTGTTTATCTGGCTCCGTCGCAGTTTGAGGCTGCGTTTGTCTCTCTGGCCCATTCTGACGCGGATATTGACAGGACTATAAAGACCAATTACGAAGCCCTGAAAGCATGTATCAGTTAAAGAAAATACTGCCAGCACTTTTGCTTTTTTTATGTGGCTGTAGCTCGCCACATGGCGATTATGTTCAGCAATTGCGATCGGGGACGGTTGATCAGCGCATTGATGCGGCTGCCTTTTTGGGCGCACAGCGCGTTTTTGAAGCTGTTCCCCATTTGCGCGCTGCTTTGCGCGACTCTGCCGCACCTGTGCGCACAAAGGCCGCCTGGGCATTGGGAATGTTGCGGGCGAAGGAGGCATTGCGCGATCTGATCCGAATGCTTGGAGACAAAGATCGGGATGTGCGCCAGATTGTTGCCTGGGCATTGATGCAAATTGAAGAGCCGGAAGCCATTTTAGCACTTGAACGCGCTATGGCGTCTGAACCCGATGCATGGGTAAAGAAAGATATGGAGCGGGCAGTGCGCTACTTGAGGCAGTTTGATGGCGAAGCAGATGTTGAAGAAGGTCGTGTGAGAGGAGAATTTTTCTGAAAAGATTTGACATTTGAGGTTCTATTTTATATATTTCGCGCTCTGCACCCAAAATGGTGCAGAATTTTGCTTGACTTGCAAATGTCGATTTGATAGATTTACTCCTTACCGGCACTTTGTAAGTCAAGAGTGCCTATTTTGTTCTTTGAAAATCAAATAACGTGCATGTGTTATTCAAAAGCTTGGTAGGTTCTCAAGGTTTCTTGAGAATTTCAGTAATTTGCAAAAAAAGCCCATAATATGGGCTCTCTCATTTTTTTCACGGAGAGTTTGATCCTGGCTCAGAACTAACGCTGGCGGCGTGTCTTAGTCATGCAAGTCGAACGAGAAAGCGTTCTTCGGAACGTGAGTACAGTGGCGGACGGGTGAGTAACACGTGGGGAACCTGCCCTCAAGCTGGGAACAACCCGCCTAACGGCGGGCTAATACCGAATGTGGTTGTCAGTCCGCATGGTATGACAACTAAAGGTGGCCTCTCCTTGGAAGCTACCGCTTGTGGATGGCCCCGCGCTCAATTAGCTAGTTGGTAGGGTAACGGCCTACCAAGGCGACGATTGATAGCCGACCTGAGAGGGTGATCGGCCACACTGGGATTGAGATAAGGCCCAGTCTCCTACGGGAGCCAGCAGTCTAGAAATTTGGGCAATGGGCGAAAGCCTGACCCAGCGACGCCGCGTGGGGGATGAAGCTTCTCGGAGTGTAAACCCCTGTTAGGTGGGACGAAAGCCCGTATACGAATAGTAGGCGGGTTTGACGGTACCACCAGAGGAAGCTCCGGCTAACTCCGTGCCAGCAGCCGCGGTAATACGGAGGGAGCGAGCGTTGTTCGGAATTACTGGGCGTAAAGGGCGCGTAGGCGGCCTCGTAAGTCGGGTGTGAAATGCCGGGGCTCAACCCCGTGCACTGCACCCGATACTGCATGGCTAGAGAAAGGTAGAGGCGAGCGGAATTCCCGGTGTAGCGGTGGAATGCGTAGATATCGGGAAGAACATCTGCGGCGAAGGCGGCTCGCTGGGCCTTATCTGACGCTGAAGCGCGAAAGCGTGGGGAGCAAACAGGATTAGATACCCTGGTAGTCCACGCCGTAAACGATGAGAACTTGATGTCGGGAGGGTCTGCCTCTCGGTGTCGGAGCTAACGCGTTAAGTTCTCCGCCTGGGGAGTACGGCCGCAAGGTTGAAACTCAAAGGAATTGACGGGGACCCGCACAAGCGGTGGAGCATGTGGTTTAATTCGATGCAACGCGAAGAACCTTACCTACCCTTGACATCCTCGGAACTTGTCAGAGATGACTTGGTGCCTTCGGGAACCGGGTGACAGGTGCTGCATGGCTGTCGTCAGCTCGTGTCGTGAGATGTTGGGTTAAGTCCC
>JAPPAB010000188.1 GCA_026705765.1 Gemmatimonadota bacterium | reverse complement strand
TGCGCGGGATGCGTTTGCCCGAGCGACCAGCCCAATCTGTGGCGATTGTTTGTCTAATTACCGTGATCTGAACCTCGCCTGGATAGGTCATTTCCTCGCGAATCCGCTCAGCAATTGCAAAGGACAGGTCTTTGGCCTGTTCGTCGCTCACGCGCCCGGCGTTGACCAGCACGCGCACTTCGCGTCCGGCATTGATGGCATAAGCATCGCGCACGCCATCGAAAGATTGCGCCACCTCCTCTAAATCGCGAACTCGTTTGATATATCCTTCGGCATCGTCACGCCGAGCGCCGGGACGCGATGAAGAAATCGCATCGGCTGCCTTGACTAAAAATGAAAGGGGGGTCGAAGCCTCTGCCTCGCCGTGGTGATAAAAAATGCCATTGATAACTTCCTGCCCCTCGCCGTATTTGCCAGCCAGATGCGCGCCAATGTCGGTGTGTTTGCCCTCGAGTTCCTGGTCCACGGCTTTGCCGATATCGTGCAATAGCCCACATCGCCGCGCGAGTTTTTCATCCATGCCCAATTCTGCTGCCATTGCTCCGGCCAGGAAAGCGACTTCTTTGGAATGCCCCAAAACGCTTTGTCCGTAACTCGTGCGATATTTGAGCTTCCCGATCAGTTTGACCAGTTCGGGATGCACTGATTCAATACCCAATTCGCGCACTGCCCGACGACCTTCTTCTGCAATGAGCGAATAGATCTTTTTTTCGCAATTTGCAACAACGGCTTCAACGCGGCTTGGATTGATGCGGCCATCGCGCACCAATTGCTCCATAGACAGACGCGCCACATCGCGCTTAACTGGATCAAAGCTGGATAAGACAACCGCCTCGGGTGTATCGTTTACAATGACTTTCACACCTGTAGCGGCTTCAAAAGCAATGATATTGCGCCCCTCTTTGCCGACGATGCGCCCCTTGATATGATCATCGGGCAATGTGACAACCGATATGGATGACTGTACGGTTTGATCTGTGGAACAGCGTTCTATTGCCTGTGCCAGAATTTTCTTCGCATCGCGGTCGGCTCGTTCCCTGGCGTGATCGATAATTTCTCGGCCGATATTTGCGGCTGTCTGCTGCAGTGAATTTCGGATGTTTTCGAGTAGCATCTCGCGGGCGCGATCGGCATTCATGCCCGAAATACGCTCCAATTGCGCCCGTTGCTGATCGAGAATATCGGTCAGTTCCAGCTCTCGTTTCTCCAAACGGACGGCTTTTTGATTTCCCTCTTGTTCCCGTCGCGTTAAGGTCTTTTCGCGCTGGCTTGCAACTTCGGCTTGTTTTGCGAGACGAGTCTCTTGTTCCTGTAATTCTTCGTTTCGGTGATCTAAGGCGCGCTGTTTTTGATCAAACGACTTTTCAATTTCGGCCTTCTCTTCATACCAGCTATTTTTAATTTCTAAAAAAGCAGCCTTGCGATCCCGGTCTTCGTTTTTCGCGAGTTTGATTGCGCGTTTCTCTGCCTGTTGCTCAATATCTCGCATTTTTCGATCTCTAATGCGGGTGCCAACAAGCCACCCGATTCCAAACGTAATAAGGGCAATGGCAACTGCCAGATAGATGATAATGTTCGTTGCCATTGAAGCTCCCTGAAATAGCATGTCCATTGGAGCCTCCTGTCAAAATTCAAATCCGGTTTTATATCCATAGCGCAGGTGCGTTTGAGGATGTTTCCAAAAAGCTGCTGCACAAACTGCGCCGATGCGTTATACGCATCGCAAATAAGAAAAAGTATGTAAAAAATAGACGTCATGCGTTTTTGTTCCTCAGAAGCTGGCTTAAAGCGATAAAGGGATTATGTAGTGTCCCAAATATTTTAAGGGACCCAAAAGGGAGGAATCGCGAGACGACCCCTCCCTTCTGCACACCGGCATTTCTACAAAGCGATACTCAAACGCTGAACGATTCCCCACATCCACATTGATTTTTGGCATTGGGGTTGTTAAACCGAAACCCCGTTCCCATCAGGCCATCGTCGTAGTCCAGTTCCGTGCCTGTCAAAAAGAGCGCGCTTTTCATATCGACAAAGACCCGAACGCCATAGGCTTCGATTACGCTGTCATCTGTGCGGACTGTCTCGTCGAAATCGAGCTGATATTGAAGGCCAGAACATCCGCCGCCGATCACTTTCAGGCGCAAACCGTGATCTTCGGGACGTCCGTCTCGGTCCAGGAGTTCTTTGATTTTGCCCGCTGCTGTTTCTGTGACGCGAACCATAAATGCCTCCATTAACTCAACGCTTGCAAACACGCTTTGATCGCATCAAAATCCGGCAACTCGGTTGGATCGTCGGATACAGAAGCAAAGCGCACCACACCGGTTTTATCTACGACGAAAGCCGAACGCTTTGCCACGCCCTTAAATCCAATCAGGTCTTCGAATTGCGATCCATAAGCCGCGCTTACTTCTTTGTTGAAATCGCTGAGCAGGGGAACGGTAATCTCGTTTTCTTTTGCCCATGCTTCCTGGGCAAAGGGACTATCTACACTGATGCCCAAAACCTGTGCATCGAGTGCGTCGTAATCGGCCAAACCACCGCTGACCGAGCACATTTCATCGGTACAGACACCGGTATAAGCCAGTGGGAAAAACAAAATTACGACGTTTTTGCTGTCTCTGTAATCGCTCAGAGAAATATCGTTCATATCATCACCAGATTTTGATTTCAACGTAAAATCTGGTGCCTGGTCACCTACAGTAATACCCATTTCTCATATCCTTTGAAAAACTTATAGCGCAGCTTCGTAACGGCGGTTGACTTCGTCCCAGTTAATTGTATTGGTCCAGGCTTCAATATAGTCGGGACGCAAATTCTGATACTTGAGATAATAAGCGTGTTCCCATACATCGAGGCCGAGAATGGGCGTCCCATCGCCCGTCATGAGTGGATTATCTTGATTGGCAGTGCTCATAATATTGAGCTTGCCGTCTTTGACCACGAGCCAGGCCCACCCACTGCCAAAGCGCGTTGTTGCAGCGGTGACAAATTGCTCCTTTGCCGCTTCCACGCCGCCTAAATCGGATCCAATAGCGCTGGCGACTGCGCCTGTTGGCCCACCACCGCCATTGGGGCTCATAATCGTCCAGAACAAACTGTGGTTGGCATGGCCGCCGCCGTTGTTTTGAACAGCAGTTTTGATATCGTCTGGTACGCTGTCCAGGTTGGTGATCAAACTTTCGATAGATTGATTTGCCAGATCATCGTGTCCCTCAAGCGCGGCATTGAGGTTGGTCACGTAGGCATTGTGGTGTTTGGAATGATGAATTTCCATTGTCCGCGCGTCAATGTGTGGCTCGAGTGCATCATAAGCATAGGGCAAGTCGGGCAATTGATATGCCATTTTGAAACTCCTTGTTTAGAGATGAATAGCGTTACTGAGTCGGAAATCAAAATATAATGAACTCCCCTGAAGGCGTCAAGTCCTTATACAAGTCATTTATTTTATATAACATAAATACTTACAACAACTTGATATATATCTGGAAAAATCATTTGATGCGAATAAGCGCGTTGTCTATCAGGCGTGCATTGCCGAAGCGCACAGCTACGGCGAGCAAAATGGATTCTTTTAGCTCTGTGACGGGTGTGAGATCTTTTGCATCGACGACTTCGATATAGTCGATTTTCGCACTGCGCTGTGGTTCAATGACGTCGCGCATGGCTTCGATGACTTTTTGAGCATGCCTTTCGCCTCGAACGATCATTTTTTTTCCCAACATCAATGCGCGGTAAAGCGCAGGGGCTTCCCGCCGTTCTTCAGCGCTCAAATAAGCATTTCTCGAACTCATCGCCAATCCGTCTGCTTCGCGCACTGTGGGGGCCATCTGTATCTCCACATCCAGGTTGAGATCGCGCACCAGGCGTTGAATGACTATTGTTTGTTGCGCGTCTTTTTGCCCAAAGATAGCCACATGGGGTTTTACCGCTGCAAACAGTTTGGTGACGATTGTTGTCACGCCTTCAAAATGTCCCGGACGACTTGCGCCACAAAGTTTTTCGGTTAGCTTTGCCACGCGCACCGATGTGGCAAAATCTCCGGGATATATTTCTTTTTCATCGGGCAGGTATGCGAGATGCACGCCGTGCTGGTCGATCAGTTCCAGGTCCCGATCAATGTCTCTTGGATAGGCTGCGAGGTCTTCGGTGGGACCAAATTGCAGTGGATTGACAAAAATGCTCACCACAACCCGATCTGTCACTTTTAATGCCTTGCGCACGAGGCTGAGATGGCCTTCGTGTAGATATCCCATTGTGGGTACAAGCCCGATGCGCAGGCCCGCCTGCCGGATACGGTCCGCTGCGCGGTGCATATCGCGGACGGTTTTGATAATTTTTATGGCCATAACGAATCAACGAATCAACGAATCAGCGAATCAACGAATCAACGAATCAACGGCGGAGTTTGTAACGATACTGACTTATATCATGTCAGCACATGCTCTGGGTGGTAGGGCGGGGTTCGTCTATTCGTCTATTCGCGCTCTAAATCGACGCAATTCTGCGCTCTTTATCTTAAAACGGTGTCTGTCTTCTGGGAATCGGTGTGCCTTGATATCTGCGACATATTCTGCAAATGCTCGATGCATTACACTTTTGAGATCTGTGTATGTTTTGACAAACCGATAATGGCTTTTGTAAACGCCCAGCATATCGTGTGCAACCAGCACCTGTCCATCACATACGCGTCCGGCACCAATTCCGATGGTTGGCATGGACATCCGTTTGGTCACGACTTCGGCAATGCGCTCGGGCACACATTCTAAAACTACGGCAAGGGCACCGGCAGAGGCCAGTGCATCGGCATCTTTTAAGACGTCGAGTGCTTCTTCGGCGCGGTCTCCAAACACGGGACGCTTACCCGTGCGCGTTTGGGGCGTGTAGCCCACATGCCCAACCACGGGAATGCCCTCGGCGACGAGTGCCTCGACCTGGGTCGTTATATTGCGCCCTCCTTCGAGTTTAACCACTTCGGTGCCAGCAGAAACCAATTGTCGCGCATTTTCTAATGCTTGCTCTGGCGTTTCGTAAGCTCGATAGGGCAAATCTGCCATCAACAGGGCACTCACTACTCCGCGCCGCACCGCGCGCGTGTGGTGGAGCATATCATCCATTGTCACCTGCTGAGGGCTTTTATACCCCAACACATTGACGCCAACCGAGTCTCCCACAAAGATGACATCGACACCCGCAGCATCCTGAAAAACAGCCGTTGGATGATCGTAACAGGTCAACATCGCAATGGGTTCGCCTCGTTGTTTCATCAGCGAGAGGGTTTCTGGTTGTATCCGCGATCCCATAAGTCAGGTCCGCCTCGTGTTGTCAGTTTCCATATGCGCTGGTCGATAATAACGGGTTCCAGATGGAGGCGATGTAATTTGTGCCAGTAAATCCTCCAGGTGTTCTGGGCGGTTTTCAAAATCGATCTCCGATACATTAACTGCGAGTAGCGGTGTTACCGAATAATGAAAGAAAAACTGGTTATAAGCTTCCAGTAACTTCGAGACGTATGCTTTTGTTATCTCTCTTTCATATCCGCGTTCATGGAGTCTTATACCCCGCATCAGATGATTGACTGTGGTTTGCAAATAAATCACCAGATCTGGACGGGGAAGTTTTTCGCTCAATGTTTCGGACAGCCGTTCATAGAGGGCAAATTCCGTATCATTGAGTGTCACATTGGCGTAGATGCGATCTTTTTCAAAAATAAAATTGCTGACCACAGCTTCTTCAAACAAATCCATCTGGTGTAGTTCTTGTTGTTGTCGATAGCGGCTCAGCATAAAAAAGACCTGAGTTTGAAAGCCATATTGATCAGGAGCCTCATAGAACAAAGGCAAAAAGGGATTTTCTTCGGGTTCTTCGAGCATCAGGCGAGCATTTAGACGACGCCTCAAAAGACGAGCCAAACGCCTTTTGCCCACACCTGTTACGCCTTCAATAGCTATATATCGCAACGCTAAATCCCCCGACCTTATTTTTTTCTTATCAAATTGAGACCTTCAATTTTTCGCACGGGCAAATCCATGCCCAGGGAGTCGGTCAAAAATTGAATCGATTGATCTAAAACGGGATGTTTGAGATCGGGTTTGAGGTCGCAAAGCGGTATCAGGACGAATGCGCGCTCGTGCAAGTGTGGGTGTGGCACCTGCAAGCCCGGCTGGTTGATGACGTTGTCGCCGTAAAATAAAATATCGAGGTCCAGGGTGCGCGGTCCCCACCGCGTCTGGCGCACGCGACCAAATCCGCGCTCAATTGCCAGTAGGCAATTCAATAAACTTCGCGCGGAGAAACTGGTATGGATTTGCAGAACTGCGTTGAGAAAATACGGCTGGTCGGCCACTCCGATTGGGGCGGTTTCATAGACTGCAGAGGCAGCGACAACGGCGATTTCGGGTTTTGCATCTATCATACCCGTCGCGTCTTGGAGCGTTTTTTCCCGATTTCCCAAATTCGCGCCAATGCCAATGTAGGTCACGTTTCGCGCCTCACTTCAACTTCAACGCCATCGAAATTGACGGGAACCGGTGGATTGGGTTTGCGCACTCGCACGAGAAGTTTTGCCAGTCCCAATTCCGACTGCAAAACGTCAGCAATGCGGTCTGCCAGGGCTTCGACAAGGCCGAATCGCTCGCCTGTCACCACTTGCTCGACTATTTTACAGACGCGCGGATAATCTACGGCCTGAGGTGTATTATTGCGTGCAAATCCTCTGAAATCGCCATAGATTTCTACGTCAACTTCAAATTTTTGACCGAGTTTGGCCTCTTCTTCAAACAGGCCATGGTAGCCGTAAAAAGCCATATTTTTTATTCTCAGTACGTCTTTTGTCATGGTGCTAATATTTACAATTCCATTTGTTAAGTCAAGGAGTTTGCTGTAAATGGCAAGTTGACTACTTCGGCCTCTGATCCGTCGTCCAAAATTACGCGTTGTCCTGCCTCGTGATAGCCCCGGCGGATGATGGCAAGGGCGATCA
>JAPPAB010000187.1 GCA_026705765.1 Gemmatimonadota bacterium | reverse complement strand
TATACACCTCGCAATACTTCGATAGTGCCTGCACATGGTTAAAACCCGAAAGGGACGCCCCGCTATTCGACGCCATCACTTTCTCGTGGTCGTGATACGGGTGTGACACATAAATTTTCATCTTTCACCTCGTTTTTTACCTTGCACCGCTGATTCTATAAATTCTCGCGTTTGCTCGGCACCATCCAGAGATAGATGGTGTTCGGGCACAGAACCCTCGAGCATTTCGGCAATAGCTTTTGCCATCTTTCCCGCACCGAGTTGATCGGGATGTATCACCTGTGCAATGCCCAACCCCATCAACTGCTGTGCGCGAAATTCCTGATCATCCATCGCAATGCTCGGAACCAGAATCGACGGGACCTGTGTCTCAAGCACATTCATACAGGTATTGTAGCCCGCGCGACTAATCGACAAATCCGCGTGTTTCATCCACACCAAAAAATTGGACGTAAAGCGCTCAATGCGAAACGGGCCATCACCACATAACTCGCGCAAAGCCTCAAAATGCGTTTCATCGATAAACGCACCGGCAAAAATCACCATCTCGCGTCCAGCGTGTGCATCCTCCTGGTCTAATTGTTTCCACGCTTCAATACACGGCGCAACAAGCGCAAGCCCTTCAGTCCCACCCCCAGCACTGACCAGCACATACCGATCAGGCGCACGACCAGGCCGAGATGCGTCCTCGAGTTTCTCAGAAACAAACCCCGTATAAATGATGGGAATACCGATATCAGCAACCCAGGGAAAGTGATCTTTCAACCGCGACAGTTTGGAATCGCCATGCACCAGTACCGCATCGAAATACTGATTCAACACGGGCACAACCTCCTCGTAATACCGCCGATTAAAAGCCAAATACTCGTGATGTATCCCACCAAAAGGCACCGAATAAAACCGCATTGCGTCCCCATCGCGTCTCTGAACAAGCGCGACAGTCGGTTGCAATTCATCGCTCTTTGCCCGTGTGGGAATATCCCGCAGCGAACACAACACCTTCGCGCCGGGATTGACCTCATTGAGTCTGATTATTGTATTGAGGATCTCGCTCTTGAGCGACCACCGGGAAAAAGGAAAAAACTCAACACAAAACACATCGGGATGAATCTGTTCCATCGCTTCGGAAAGCCTGACCTGACGCTCGCGCATCACAGTCTGCAAGTCGCGTTCTGTATCAACAGACTCAAGACCCTGTGCGCCCGCGCGAAGCGGCGGCAGGGGAATACGCACCACTCCTTCATCGAGATCGGCCTCGGGAATTGGTCTCCCGCCATCGATGAAAAACACATCGCATGTTTTGACCAACGCATTGACAATCTGTCGATTGCGAAAATGGTGCCCCACGCCAATGAGATGCTGGCTATAAAATGCAACCGTAGTATTTTTCAAAACTTCACCCCTCTATCATCGCGGACATCCCTGCCGCATTAACACGAGTGCGATTTGCACACAGCATATCCTGCAAATACCGTGCCCATTTTCGAAAAAAACAAAAAAAAGTGCCTCAGAATATTCTAAGGCACTAAAAAACAAGGATATATAATTTGCGTTAGCAGACCTGCGCTTGCTAACTATTTAAAGAAAGATGTTCATTTTGTTCCATTTCAATTTTTAAAAGTGAAAAAAATACCTCTGTCCGACACTGATATTTATTTTTTTTAGAGGGTTGGTCCTCGCATTTCCCTGGCTTATAAATCATCCAGTTCACTCCCATTCCACAGTCCCAGGCGGTTTGTGGGTAATATCGTACCCCACGGCAGCGACACCGGGCAGATCAAGTATCTCATCCGCCATATCGCGCACCAGATTGTGGGGCAACTCGGCAAATCGCGCAGTCATAAAGTCCGGAGTTGTAATCGGGCGCAAAATCACAATCTCATCTTGTCCATCTGTCGTCAACGGCGCCAGAACAGTCGGCATCTGAGACACAGCAGGCATAAGACCTGCGCGGTCGAGCACGCGCATAGCAATCGCATCGGCCTCCCGCAAAACATCGAGCCGCTGATAGGTCAAAAATGCGCGTTTGAGACGCAACCCGGGCAACACATCTGGCGCAATAAGACAAACCACGCGATTAACACCCGGCACGCTATTGGTAATCCGCGTTGACAAATCTTCGAGCACGCGCCAATCGCCATTGCTTTCGGCTGTGAAACCCGAAACAATCGCGGGATGCGAGTACGTGCGAAAATCGCCCTGAACGCCCACACTTCTAACGGGCAAAACCCGCAATTGCAAACCCGCCTCAGAAGCGATCTCAGCAGCAGCCCGCTCAGATGCTGCAATATCAACCCCATCCACTGCACCATCTGAGCACAAACAGCGCACAGCCAGACCGGGACCGGGAAACGGATGTCGCCACACCAGATGATTGGGCAACCCCAACTCGCTCCCCAACTCGCGCACCTCATCCTTGTACAACTGCGCCAAAGGCTCGACAACCTTGCCCTGTGCAATCAACTCATCGATCAAATCAATGCGATTGTGGTGCGTCTTAATCAACGCCGCGTGCTCTGTCCCTCCCGATTCTATGGTATCGGGATAAAGCGTACCTTGCCCCAAAACCCATTGATCTGCATCCAAATGCAAGTGCGCCATTACCTCGTCCTTCACCTGCAGAAATGTTTGTCCAATCGCCTCGCGCTTTGCTTCTGGATCGACCAGACCCTCCACACCCAATAAAAAATCGTCACTGGCATCCACGACAATCAGATTGTCAAACCCCTCCTTTTTCAGAAAAACCTCCACCGCAGCCGTCTCGCCCTTTCGCATAAAACCATTGTCAATATGCAATCCCAACACCCGATCTGCGCCCAGCGCCCTGTTAAACAGCACAAAAGCCACCGAAGAATCGACCCCGCCCGACACCAGCAAAAACACATTGCGATCTCCCACCTTCTCCCGCATCTCCTCCATAACCACCTCGGCATAATTGCCCATAGTCCAGGTTCGAGGCGCATCGCATATCGTTAAAAAATTATCGAGAATATCCAATCCGCGCGGCGTATGTGCCACCTCGGGATGAAATTGTAAACCGTAGATTCGGCGTTTGACATCGCCAACCGCTGCAGAAGGACAATCCTCGGTCGCCCCCAAAATTTCAAAACCCCTGGGCAACGTTGCGACCACATCACCGTGGCTCATCCACACCACCTGGGAATCGCCAAGCCCGGCAAACAAATCCGACCCACCTGCAATATTCAACCTGGCAGAACCGTATTCTCGCACCTCACCAGCAACAACCTCGCCCCCCAAATGCATGCACAACAACTGATGCCCATAACACAGCCCGAGCACGGGCAAATCGGTATCCAGCAATTCGGTATTAAACGCGGGCGGATCGGGATCATATACACTGGAGGGACCACCCGAAAAAATCATGCCCGACGCGCCCTGCAATGTCACAGGATCAACATCCGGCGGGAAAATCTCGGAATAAACCCGCAACCTGCGAACCCGATTGGCAATCAAATGGGCATATTGCCCGCCAAAATCAATCACGGCAATGCCGTCGCGCATAAAAACTCCTTCACACTTCAATAACCGGTAGCCCCGCACCCCACGTCTCCCAAGCAGACACCACTGTATCTTTTGCAGATTTGAACGGCACGGGACAATCGAGTGTATAATGCAACCCCCGGCTTTCGCGCCGGGACAATGCACAGCGCACAGTCAGCGCGGCAACAGTCGTCATATTGCGCAACTCCAGCAATGCCTCGGTAACTTGTGTGCGCTTATAAAATTCTTCGACCTCCTGCACAATCACGCCAATGCGACGGGCTGCGCGCTTCAAACGAAAATCCGACCGCACAATCCCCACGTAATCCCACATCAAACGCTGTACCTCTTGCCGGTCGTGTGATAGCAACACCCATTCTTCTGTATTAAACACATCATCGTCTTGCCATGCCGGCACATCGGGAAAATCGAGCCGCGCATCTATGTGCTGTCGGATATCGGAAAACGCGCGATCAGAAAAAACCAGCGCTTCTAACAGCGAATTGCTCGCCAGGCGATTTGCCCCGTGTAACCCCGTACAGGCGACCTCACCCGAAGCGTAAAGCCTCTCGATATCCGTGCGCCCCTGCGTATCTGTGAACACCCCACCACACATATAGTGCGCCGCGGGCACAACCGGAATGGGCTGCTGCGTTATATCAATGCCAAACTGCAAACACCGTTCATAAATCGTGGGAAAACGTTCCTGAAGCTCTGCGCCCGGACAATGTGTAATATCGAGAAACACACAGGGATCACCGCTCTTTTTCAACTCGCTATCAATCGCCCGCGCAACCACATCCCGAGGTGCAAGCGGCCCCATCTCGTGATAATCGGCCATAAACGCCCGCCCCGCCCGATCCACCAGAATACCGCCATGCCCGCGCACCGCTTCAGAAATCAAAAATGAATCGGCATCCCGGTGATAAAGCGTCGTGGGATGAAACTGCATAAACTCCAAATTGCCCACACTTGCGCCTGCGCGATACGCCATGGCAATACCATCGCCCGTTGCAATGGCCGGATTGGTCGAATGCAAATAAATCTGACCACTCCCACCGCTACACAACAGCGTAAACTTTGCCAAAAAGGTCTTCACCTGTCCATGCACGGCATCCAGTGCGTAAACACCCCAACACTGAATTTTCCCCGGCGTTGAAATTTTCGAACCATACACATGGTGTTCCGTAATCAAATCAATCGCCATGTGATGCTCGTACAACGCGATATTGGGATGTGCTGCCGCTGCTTCGGTCAACGCCCGCTCAATCTCTCGCCCGGTCAGATCAGCGGCATACACAATGCGATGCTTCGAATGCCCGCCCTCGCGCCCGAGCGCGAGATTTTGAGTTGTACGCTGTTCACTCGCCTTCACACCCTCCTCACTCGCTCGCGTAAACTCGGCCCCCCAGGCAATGAGTGCCTTAACCATATCGGGACCTGCCTGCACCACCAGATCCACCACATCTTCGCGGCACAAACCCGCGCCAGCCTGAATGGTATCTTCCCTGTGAAGCGCAAACGAATCGTCTGGATGCAAAACAGAAGCAATACCGCCCTGTGCGTAATTGGTATTGGATTCCTGAAACTCTTTTTTAGTAATCAGGGTAACAGACCCGGTCTCTGCTGCTTTAAGCGCAAATGAAAGGCCTGCAATACCACTGCCAATGACCAGATAATCAGACTTAGAAACCTCAGACATGTCATACCCTACAGGTCAAAAAATATTGAGCCGCGTATTGATAATTCGATACGCGGCAAACATCCTGAAATCAAACTGTGGTCGCCTGGACTCACTTCACAATTTCACGCAAAAAATCTTCCGCCGAATACTCATTGCAGCCCACAGCTTCCATCACCAGATCCAATATCTCACGCCGTGTTCGGCGCCCATAGAGCAAATCTTCCTGTACTTCTCGCGCTTTTCGACTACTCAATCGATCCGCGATCTCCTTAGGCGTCAACCACGCGCTACCCGCTTCTGCCATTTTCAAACCTCGCGATAGTGATCCAATCCTTCAAAAAATTGAACGAAAAAGATACAGAAAAAAAACACAAAGTCAATTGATAGCTCATATCGCCGACATACACACTTGAAAATTTTAAAACAATTGGGTAATTTTGCGTAGCGAAGATATCCATAATGAATAGAAAGGAGATATGACCGTGAATTTTCAACGCCTATTAATTGCAGTCGCCCTCGTCTTTGGAATCGCATTCCCCGTTCAGGCACAGGAAAAACAACCTGCGGATTCGACAAAAGTCGCCAAACGAGATTCCGCAAAAACCCCAAAAAAGGAAACGCCCAAAAAGGACGCACCCAAAAAAACCATAGCCGACCTCACCAAATCCAGCCGCAAGTACCCCGGCCTCTTCACCGTTTATGAAGACACGACCACAGGCGCATTGCAATTGCAAATCCGCGAATCGCAAATCGGCAAAGAATACATCTACTTCACCCACACCGTTAACGCCCCTGTATCGGCGGGAACATACAGGGGCAACTATCGCGGCAGCCGCGTGCTTTCCATTCAGAAGCACTTTGACAAAATCGAAATCATCTCTGAAAACACCGCGTACTATTTCGATCCCCAAAACGCCCTGAGTCGCGCAGCCGAAGCCAACATCAGCCCTTCTATTCTCGTGTCGGAAAAAATTGCAGCACGCAATGACTCCACGGGCAACATCCTCATCAAAGCCGACGGTATCTTCCTCACGGAAGCACTCCATCGCGTCAACCGAACGCAAAACCGCAACAATTTCTCCCTGGGCAGACTCAGCAAAATCAAAACCAAATGCCTATCCATCAAAAATTATCCCAAAAACACGGACTTCATCATCGCCTACACCTATGAAAATCCCAATCCCAAAGGCGGTGGCGACGGCATAACCGATGCCCGCAATGTGACGATCACCCTGCAACACACCCTGATCGAAATGCCAAAAAATGATTACCAACCGCGATTTGACGACCCGCGCGTCGGTTACTTTAGCACACAAGTAACCGACCTGACCTCCAAAAGCGCAACACCTTATCGCGATTTGATCCACCGCTGGCACTTAAAAAAAAGGGATCCCAAAGCCACACGCTCCGAACCAATCGTACCAATCATCTATTGGATCGAAAACACCACCCCAAAAGAACTGCGTTCAACCATCAAAAAAGCGGCTCTCGCCTGGAATATCGCCTTTGAAGCCGCTGGATTCAAAAATGCTGTACATGTCAAAGAACAACCCGATGATGCCGATTGGGAAGCAGGCGATATCCGATACAATGTCCTGCGCTGGACCTCGTCGCCCAATCCCCCATTTGGCGGATATGGACCGAGCTTTGTCAACCCGCGGACCGGGCAAATATTGGGTGCCGACATCATGCTCGAATTTGTATTTCTCACAAACAGCCTGCGCTATGACAAGCTCTTTGACAACGCAGCACCCACCACCGATTCAGACATGCCCCAATACTGTTCCCTGGGCCACGAGCTACACGTATCCAACCTATTTGGCACCCAGACCCTGCGCGTTTCTGGCGCGTCCAAACTTGAAATTGACGCACTGCTCAAAGAGAGCATCTACTATCTCATCCTGCACGAAATCGGCCACACGCTCGGTCTCAGCCACAACATGAAATCCAGTCAACTTCACACCCCAGCACAACTGCACGACAAAAGCCGAACCGGCAAAATGGGCCTCACGGGTTCAGTCATGGACTACCCAGGCGTCAACCTCGCATTGCCCGGTCAAAAACAGGGACATTACTATACCACGCGCCCTGGTCCCTACGATATTTGGGCCATTGAATTCGGATATTCCCCAGGGCGGGACAATATCAAAGACGAACAAAAACGCCTCGAAAAAATACTCGCGCGCTCCACAGACCCCGAACTCCTGTTTGGCAACGACGCCGACGACATGCGCTCGTCGAATCGCGGCATTGACCCGCGCGTGATGATCTACGACCTCAGCAGCGATGCCATTGCCCAGGCCACAGGCCGGATAGAGCTGGTACACGACGTCAAAAATAAAATCCTCGCAAAATACAACACCCCAGGCAACACCTATCACGAACTGAAAACAGCCTACCTCATTCTCACCGCGCAGCATCGCAATGCCGCAACCGTCCTCTCCCGTTATATCGGCGGCATTTACGTCGATCGCGCAGTCATCGGCCAACCCGGCGCAACCCGGCCATTCACGCCAGTAGCTCTCGCCGACCAGAAACGCGCGATGGACGCACTCGCCAAATACGTCCTATCGCCCAATGCATTTGATATGCCGCCCGGACTCTATAACCATTTGCAGGAACAACGACGCGGATTCGGCTTCTCCCGCGCCCCAGAAGATCCCAAAATTCACGACCGCGTAATCGGTATTCAACAGCGCGTCTTCAGCCACCTCTTACACCCGACAGTACAAGCTCGCCTGCTCGACACCGCGCTCTACGGCAACAAATACGCACTATCCGATATGATGACAGACTTAACCGACGCCGTCTTTGCCGCAGACGCCGAAGGCACAGTCAATTCCTTTCGCCAGAACTTGCAGGCTGAATACGTCAATCGACTCACCGACATCATCGACCCCGAAAGCAAACGGATCTATGCATCTCGCGCCATTGCCCTGCACAACCTCAAAGACATACAAAACATGCTCGAAACCAAAAAAACAACCGATGCGAGCACCGAAGCTCACACCGGTTATATCCTCCACATGATTGAACAGGCACTGGATAAACCTTAGACTATGTCCATCACAGACCTGCCCGCGACAAACGCTTTTCTCAACGGACTTTGCACCATCTTTCTTCTGTTGGGATTCATCTATATCAAACGCGGCGACATCAAAACGCACCAAAAATGCATGGTCACATCATTGATCTTATCGGCTCTCTTTCTGACCTCATACCTCATCTATCACAGTCAAGTCGGCTCTGTGCCCTATCCACACCGCGATTGGACGCGCCCAATCTACTTTGCCATACTCATCCCGCACATCATCCTCGCTGCCGTCAACGTACCCTTTATCATCGCGCTTGTCTGGCGAGCCTACAAAGGCGAATTTGATCGCCACCGCCGCCTGGCCCGATGGATTTGGCCCAGTTGGATATTTGTCTCAATTACCGGTGTCGTCATCTACCTGATGCTCTATCAACAGTAGTCAGCACCCAATTTCGAAAGTTGACCGTCATGAAAATCCTAATATCCGGTGCCTCTGGCCTCATCGGCTCGGCACTCAAAACTGCACTGAGTACACGGGGTGACAGCGTCTTATCTCTCACCCGGCGCAATACCCACAACGACAATGAAATCACCTGGGATCCATCTTCTAATACCCTCGATCCCTCGCGCCTCACCAACATAGATGGCGTCATACATCTCGCCGGAGAAAACATCGCCTCCCGACGCTGGACCGCAGCGCAAAAGGCGCGCATCCGCGACAGCCGCGTACAGGGCACCTCCTTGCTCGCCCAAACACTCGCGTCTATATCTCCGCAGCCAAAAGTCTTCATCTCCGCATCTGCCATCGGTTATTACGGCAACCGCAACGACGAAATCCTCACCGAAGACAGCCCGCCAGGAGAAGGCTTTCTCCCCGACGTATCCATCGCCTGGGAAAACGCCGCCAAACCCGCCACAGAAGCTGGCATACGAACCGTTCACCCGCGCATCGGCATTGTTCTATCCCCCGAAGGCGGGGCACTCGGCAAAATGCTCTTGCCCTTCAAATTGGGATTGGGCGGCATCATCGGATCGGGCAATCAGTACATGAGCTGGATCACCCTCGACGACCTGATCTCCCTATTCCTCTTTGCAATAGACCACGAATCCATCAGCGGTGCCATCAACGCCGTATCGCCAACGCCTGTCACCAATCGCGAATTTACCAAAACCCTCGGTCGTGTCCTATCTCGCCCGACAATTTTTCCGCTACCCGCATTTGCCGCCAAACTCGCACTCGGCGAAATGGCCGATGCTCTCTTGCTCGCAAGCACCCGCGTTATCTCCTCACGCCTCGAAAACACCAGCTTCTCCTTTGCCCATCCCCACCTCGAGCCTGCCCTGCGTCATCTGTTATAAGAACACTTCATCTCACCATTTCCGGAGAAATACTTATGGCTTCACCTGAACCCAGCTTCAAAGAAAGCGTTGACCTCATGTTTGACCGCGCAGTAGCAACGCTCGATTTGCCCCCGGGACTGGCCGACCAGATTAAAATCAACAACAACATTTACCTGGTGCGCTTCTTTGTCAAACTCCGCGACAGCTATCGCATCTTCACGGGATGGCGCTCGGTTCACAGCGAGCATCGCCTGCCCGTCAAAGGAGGCATCCGTTACGCACCCACAGTCAGCCAGGATGACGTAGAAGCACTCGCCGCACTCATGACGTACAAATGCGCGATCGTCGATGTGCCCTTTGGCGGTGCCAAAGGTGGGCTGTGCATTGATCCTCGAGAATACAACGGGCACGAACTCGAACTCATTACCCGGCGTTTTGCACAGGAATTGATCAAAAAGGGATATATCAATCCAGCCCTCAACGTCCCAGCACCCGACATGGGAACCGGAGAACGGGAAATGGCCTGGATCGCAGACACGTATCGCAGCCTGCACCCGGAAGACATCAACGCCATCGCCTGCACAACGGGCAAACCCTTTTCACAGGGCGGTATTCAGGGGCGCGTCGAAGCAACCGGGCGGGGTGTATTTTACGGCATCGTGGAATTTTTTAACAACTCAGAAGACGTCAAAAACGCGGGAATGGAAGGCAATTTGGAAGGCAAACGCATCATCGTGCAGGGATTGGGCAATGTGGGCTTTCACGCGACCAAATATCTCGAAGAAGAAGGTGGCGCGCGCATCATCGGCATTATTGAACGCGAAGGAGCAATAATGTCAGAGAAGGGATTTTCGGTTGAAGAAGTCGCTGCTTACCGCGCGGAACACGGTTCATTAAAACACTTTCCAGAAGCCACCTATATTGCAAATGGCAAAAGCCTGCTCGAAGCAGAATGCGACGTACTTATACCAGCCGCTATTGAAGGCCAGATCACACTTGAAAATGCCAGGCGCATCAAAGCGCCAGTAATTGCAGAAGCGGCCAATGGACCCGTCACTTACATGGCAGACAACGTACTGCGCGAAGCCGGCAAAACCATCATACCCGACGCCTACCTCAATGCGGGCGGCGTCACAGTTTCTTATTTTGAATGGATCAAGAACCTCTCGCACATCCGCTTCGGGCGCCTCGATAGACGCCACGAAGCACATCGCGGCGCGCAAATCATCAACGCCCTGGAAGAAATGGTTGGCAAACCCGTCCCCGACCATCTCAAAGCAAGACTCTCCTATGGCTCAGATGAACTGGACCTCGTGCGCTCAGGCCTCGAAGACACCATGAGTACAGCCTATCAAACCATGAGTGAAATCCGCAATTCGCGCGACAACGTGCCGGATTTACGCACAGCTGCCTTTGTCATCGCCATAGAAAAAATCGCACGGGCGTATATCGAAATGGGGCTTTAAAAAAGAAGGGCGAGGCATGCCTCGCCCCTACAATCTGTGTTCATCTGCGTTCATCTGCGGATCACCTTCTGTGCCGCACAAACAATCGCATCTACGGCACCATCAACGCCCAGAAAGCCGGTATTCACTATGACAGAGTACAGATGTGGATTATCCCAGGCCACCTTGTAATGGCGTTTGATGTACGTCCTGCGGCGTTCATCCACCCCTCTCATTCGCCTTATTGCATCCTCGTCGCTGGTCAATTGATCGCGCTCTTTCACCACATCCAGCTTAAAATCCTGCGTCGCCACCACGCGCACATGCAACGTATCTTCGCGACCTTTTAACACTGCTTGCCCACCTCTCCCCAATATGACCACATCGCCCTGATCGGCCAACTGCACCTCCACTTCTGCAGTCAATTTCGCATACACCTCTTCATCCATTGTCGTCAGCGCCTGCTCTTTGTGCTCCGACAACTCGGGCACGGTCGCCGCTGCCCACCACTCGTATTCCGACAACCCCGTCAAGGTATCTGCGTATCCGGGCGTGAGAAATTTTCGCAAAATTCTCAGAGCGGGATGTTCGGGTAGTTCGTCATACCGCTCAACTTCTGACACGGGCACCTGGGCTTTTTGCGCCACCTCAACGAGTAACTCTTTATCTATATTGTGATAAGACAGTGCCTCGGCAACCTTCCGGGCAACCGTACGGCCATCACTACCGTATTCCCTTGAAATAGTGATAACACCCATGGCACGCCTCCTTTGTAAAATGGGGGAATTAGTGCTCAGGCAAAGCCTGCGTACAATGGTTGGGAATCTCACGAATCGCAACTCGTAATTAACGCTTTTAACCGATCGGCAATCGGTTTGATCATATCTCCTGACAAACACATGGGATTAAAAATCAACACGCCATCGTAAACGCCCGATGTACTCACATGAATACTCGGATCACCTTCCATTAACTGCCGCGCCACTTCCACGCCTCTTTCCGCCGGAGAAAGCGCGAGCCGCAAAATGGGTATTGTGCGGTAGGCATCCATGCTAATATCGCACCCCGGCAAATCACTTATCTCATCTGCCAAATTCTGAAGGCACTGCGACCAGCGTGCCTGCCGCGCCTCGTCGCTTTCTGCGACAAACTTTTGCAGTGCAACCATCAGCCCCGCAATCTGCTCTTTTCCCACCTTGCACGGTCGCCCAATCCCGTGCTGCGGCGCACCTGGCAATGCTGATTTATCGATCAATCCAGGAGGTGGGTTCCACAGGTCATAATGTACATCCAGATCCAGATGCTGCAATGCCGCTGATGAAATCAGATCCCGACGACCACACAAAATGCCCGCCCCTTGAGGCCCGCCAATGGTTTTTCCGCCGCTAAAACAAACCGCATCGGCACCCTCGCTGATAAACCGCTTCAAATTTGCCGCTGGCGGCAACTGTCCGGCAGCATCGACAATGACGGGCACACCGCATTTGTGCGCCACAGCCGTCACCTGTGGCAAAGGAGGCTGCGCGAAAGACTGCGCCACGTAAACAATCGCCGCGGTCTGATCGGTTATCGCATCGGCAATTTCCCAGGCTTCTGTATCGCGCACCCCTGCGCCGCTAAATCGGTCTGGAATACCCACCTCAATGAGTGTCACACCCACCGAACGCACCGCGTGATCGTAAAAATTTCGATGTGACCGGGGCATAATCACCTCATTTTTCATCCCCGAAGTATCGGGCAATCGGTTCATCTTTCCCGGATCCATACCCGTAACACATGCCGCCGTTGCGAGCACCAGGCCCGCCGCAGCACCCGATGTCACATACCCGGCTTCGGCACCTGTCACCTCGGCAATCAACTGCCCTGCCCCAGCCTGTAGCTCTGCAATATCTACGCACACCTGCGATGCCTCGCGCATAGCATCGATCACATCCTCATCCATGCGCGCCCCGCTCAAACGCGTAACCGGCCCGGCAGCATTGATAATGGTTCTTACGCCCAACTGTTCAAAAATAGACACCATATGACCTCTCCCTCGATAACCATTTAACGCCTCCACCCCATCAACTGTTTCAACCTCGCGCATCATTTTTTTCTTTATTCAATATGATTGTCCTCATGACCGCTGTCAAGTAGAACTGCCCACCGCAAATCCCTTGCCCGATTTTGTGATGTTCCTTACCATGTGCCGGTCACAACCATCCTATGAATGAGGTAATCCATGCAAATACTCGAAGCCACGCCAAACCGCTTTCAGGGCATTGAACTGGACCCAGCAGCACTGCCGTCTGATCCCGAGGAATTTCGCACGCGCCTTTCAGCATCCCTCCAGGAGTGGAAACGCGAGGCATTTAAGGTCGTCTGGATCAACATCCCCATTGAACGGGCCGCGCTCATTCCAGTGGCAACACAATCGGGATTCACATTTCACCACTCGGGAACAGATTATCTTTTACTCACCAAACGCCTCGAACCCAACGCCCTCATACCCGAATACGCCACGCATTACATCGGCGCTGGTGGAGTCGTCATCAACGAGCGCGCAGAACTCCTGGTCGTCAGCGAATTGCACCGCCGCTCTGAATCGCCATATTACAAACTACCCGGAGGCGCTCTGCATCCGGGCGAACACATTGCCGACTGCGTCCAGCGCGAAGTCTTTGAAGAAACCGGCGTGCGTACAAAATTTGAAAAACTGGTCTGCTTCCGGCACTGGCACGGCTACCGCTACGACAAATCGGACATCTACTTTGTCTGCCGCCTCTCGCCCTTGAGCGAAAACATTTCCATACAGGCCGAAGAAATCGAAGAATGCCTCTGGTTGCCCGTCTCAGAGTATCTCTCCAGTGAAATTGTCAGCACATTTAACAAACACATTGTTAAAGCCGCTATCGAAAGCCCCGGCGTCACCCACATGGAAATCGAAGGCTACTCCGACCCCGAGCGCCACGAAATTTTCATGCCCAATGACATGGCAAAAATATCTAAATCAGGATCAATCAGGATAATCAGGATTGAAGGATAAGCAAAATAAAACCCGCAGGCCGGAAGAATTGAGCGGGGACTGAAAGCAAAAATGATCACATTGAATAAATGGCGACGCGGATTTTCATTCACACCCACTGGGCGAGATGATTTGACCATGTACCTCTGGTTCTACGAGTGGAACATGTTTGAAGCCATACACCCGGGCCAGCACACAGGTGGTGCTCATGTACCGCAAAAAACACTAACTGACGATGCGGGTGTCCTCAAACACCCTGACCTCGGCCTGTGTCTCAACGTCGCAGGATGTGAAAATGGGGCTGACCTGCTGCTCTCTATCACCAACAAAACCGAGCGCACCTGGCCCGAAATTGCCGCGATCATCCCCTGCTTTAACCCCGGCAAACAGCCCGAAGTCTCTGAAACCCGGGCATTTTTTGACGACGACCACGAGCGCACCTGGTTCCTCGCCGAAGAAGGCCTGATCCCCCTCATCCATCGCGACATACACTACAACCACACCTATCGCAACGCAATTAACACTGAAACCGTCTGGTCTGACAAATGGCCCACATCGCCCATCAATGCCACAGGCGGCATTCTGATACGCGAATCCACAGATCGCACATGGGTAGCGGGCATAGCCTGGGCAGACTTTCTATCCGTTCAGGGTCACAACCCCTGGCGCTGCATGCACCAATCGATTCGCGCAGGCGCCCTCGCGCCCGAAGAAACCGCAACCATACGCGGCAAAATCTACCTCTTCGAAGGCACCCGCCACGACTGCATCGAAAAATTTAAATCGGACTTCATATACAAGAGAAATACCGGGGCATAAAACCATCCCGGTATTTCTCTTGTCGGACGCTGATGTACGGGCGGGTTTAAAACCCGCCCCGCTCATACTTTTGCCACGGGGAACTGTATTTCCGTCACATAATCCTTCGGATTGCCATCGGGTCTAAATTGCAAATACACTTCCCGGTTCGGTCCGGTGATCTCATAGCCATTGGCCTCAATCCATTGAACGCCCGCTTTATAGGCCAGAGGAAAACCTTCAAAGCCTCCGTGATGTACCAGACACGCCATTTGATCACCCGGCAACTCGTGAACCCTGACATCATCACCTTCTGGTATGGTTTTTTTAATTGGTATGTTTGCCTCGGGTTTGAAATTTTCATGCCATACCGTAATGCCCGGTCCCGCAAACTGCCCCTTGTGTTCCACTACATGGGCGACAACCCCATTGTACAGGCGGTCCATCACAGAGCCAATGGCAGCAAAGTGTGGAATAGCTTCCTGTTTAGAAGCGACCAGAACCGGATCAACTGTTTTGATAACAACTTCATAATCTGGCATTTTATCCTCCATTTCGATAAGACTCAGTCGGGCTTCCACGCGGGCAATGCGTTCCCGAATGTCTCTGGCGAGATCTTCGAGTTCGACCTGTTTTCGCAAAAGCATATCGCGCAGTTGATCAGCCGAAAGGTCTTCTTGCAGCATTTGATCAATCTGGTTCAGCGACATACCCAGATCTTTGAGCGCCAGCAGGCGATTGAGCCGCGGGAGTTGCTCGAATGAGTAAAAGCGGTAGCCGGTTTGCTCATCGATGAAATCGGATTTGAACAAACCGATTTCGTCGTAGTAGCGCAATGTCTTGACCGGCACATCGACAAGCCTGGAAAATTCTCCAATTTTGAGCATGGATTCTCTCCATGTGATACGGGTGTTTGAAGGCCTTCAACGGACAATATACACCCTCCAGTAACTGGAGAGTCAAGGGCGAAAATAAAAAAATTTAAAAAATGTATTCCGAACTCCTCAATCGCCGTTTTATCGCCCTGCTCATAGTCTCTTTTTTTAGCAGCTTTGTCTCTGCCCCCCTCAACACCCTCCTCCCCGTATATGTCGAAGCGGACCTGCTCGGCACACCCCTCTTTTCCGGGGGATTGCGCGCAGCATTTCTCATTTTAGGCGGTGTCTTTGCCGTGCCCGCGGGCCGCCTTGCCGACACCTGGGGTGTCAAGCCCGTTTACGTCCTCGGCACTTTGGGCCCTATTCTCGCCGGCGTTATTTTTTACAGCGGCGACCCTCTCCTCCTGACTGCCCTGTGTACCGGCATCGGCATTTCCTCTGGATTTAACAGCGCCGGTGGGCAAAGCTATCTCATCAGCGCAGCCCCATCGTCTGTCATCGGCATCGCATCGGCCGGTTATTTTTTGGGCAACACCCTCGGCTCTGCTTCGGGAAACTTTCTCTCTGGCCCCATCGCCGATGCATTCGGATTTCAAATCCTCGGTTTTTGCATCACACTCGCAGGGGTAGTGCTCGTCCTGATGAGCATCCTGGTCCTCCCTGCGATCCCCTCACCAAAATCTGCCGACAATGTTCGCAATCTATCTGCACTTATTCAACTATTCCGCCGTCTCGACGTGTGCCTCCTGCTGGGTATCCGCTATCTGCCCACCAGCTATTGGGGTGCCGTCACTCTCCTCCTACCTCTGCTCATCTTTCGCATTGCGGGCACCAGCACTGCAGCCACGAATTACAGTGCCATCAGCCTGATCATTGCAGCCTGTTTTCAAGTACTCACCGGTCGGCTTTGCGACCGCATTGGGCGCTGGCGCCCCATCCTCGTCTCCGCATCGCTCGTCGCCATCAGCGCCCTCGGCCTCGCCCTGACCGCGCACACCCTTACTGGCATTTATGCCTTTGGCATTCTCGCAACCGCCTCAGCCTGGTCTCTCTCAACCACCATGCCGGGCCTCATACAATTGATCGCCCGCGAAGACGAAAAAGGCCGCGTCGTTGGCGCAGCCCACCTCGCCTGGAGCCTGGGCATGCTCTCCGGCAGCCTCGGCGGCGGAAAACTCATCGACTGGGGTCCCGTCTGGCCCTTTGGCATCTCCGTCTTATTTTGCCTCGGCGCACTCGCCTGCGGTGTGGGCCTCTATCGCCTGCATGGAAAAAACGAAAACCCATTGAATTGAGGAGCCACTATGAACGACCATTCCCTGAAAATCATCGTCTTTGGCGCCCATCCCGACGATTGCGATATCAAAGCGGGCGGCATCGCCATCAAATACGCAAACCTCGGGCACGAGGTAAAATTTGTCTCTGTCACCAATGGCGACGCGGGCCATCACGAAATAGGCGGCGTTGAACTCGCCCGTCGCCGCCGCGCCGAAGCGCAAGCAGCAGGGGCAGTCGCGGGCATCGAATACCACGTACTCGACAACCACGACGGCGAACTTGAACCCACCCTTGAAAACCGCAAAAAAATCATCCGCCAGATTCGCAACTATACGCCGGACCTCATCCTTACCCATCGCCCCAACGACTACCACCCCGATCACCGCTACACCTCCATCCTCGTACAGGACTCGGCATACATGGTCACCGTACCCAACATCTGCACAGACACCCCCGCCCTATCGTACAACCCCGTCATCGCGTACCTGAGCGACAACTTCCAAAAACCGCAACCATTTTCTCCCGATGTCGTCATAGCCATAGACGATGTCATCGAAAAAAAAATCGACATGCTACACTGCCACACATCGCAAATGTACGAATGGTTGCCCTTTAACGCAGGCCACCTCGACCAGGTACCCGAATCGCCACAAAACCGCCGCGAATGGTTGCGGCATCGCCTTACTCAATTTCGCACCGTAGCGGATCGGTATCGCGACCTACTGATCAAATACTACGGACAAGAACGCGGCTCAAAAATCCAATATGCCGAAGCATTTGAAGGCTGTGAATACGGCAGCGCGCTCACAGATGACAACATCCCGGTGCTTTTTCCCTTTTTCTAAACTTCACGGATAAAAATAAGGGCGCGTCAAAACGCGCCCTTTTCTCATATAAAACAGGTAACAATATAGAAAATCTTGACTTTTATTTTGTTTAATATGAAATTAAAAAACACAAGTTTATTTTTAATTTTTCGTTGAAACAGAAACGGCAGAAGGCCATGTCGGATTGGTAGCCAGCCTGTGGCCCTCTGCCGCAACATACAGAGCGAGAATGGTCCAACAAACCATAACCCACTCTATTTTTAAATGTATAGTTTTAAAATTCAAAAATCAAGAGGTAATAATATGATAACAAACCAGGTTGTTTCAGTTCAACTCTTCAGGTAAAGAGATTCGTAAATCGCAACATTTTTCCTTAAAATTTGGTTATGAAAATACATAGATTAAGAAGGGTTTATATTCGCAATATATTATCCGATGTGAACTAAAATTTTTACCTGTATCATGAGGTTTTTTTATGATCAAATCACTTGACCGCACGGGCATCTGGCGAACTTACTCCATAGACAGTGGCCTTCCGGGACAACGCATTGAACACATCGCCGAGGATAGCGAAGGGTATCTCTGGTTCGCCACATGGGACAACGGCGTTAGTCGCTTTGATGGCGACGCGTTTCAGAATTTTACCAAACAGAATGGTCTTGTTAACGACCACGTTTATTTTATTTCAAAGGACAGTCAGAAACGGTTGTGGTTCGGTACATTAAATGGTGTCTGCTGGTATGACGGAGCAGAGTTCCGCCATTTGGAAGATACCGGGATCGCAGGCCGACCTGTCCAGTTCATCTACGAAGATAGTGAAGGGCGTATATGGTGTGGTGGTCACAGGACCCTGGGATATTACGACGGCACTGTGTTCCGCGACATGATTCCCCTCTACCTTCAGCAGTATCAGGAACCACCTTCTCCTGAGTGGCCCAATCAGTGTCGGGGCATAGCCCAGGACCCAGAAGGTCACCTGTGGTTTGGCTTTAACTACCTCATCCGTTTCGATGGTCAATCCTTCCACCGCTATGAAGAGAAAGAGGGGTTTCCGCGAGGCAAGATAAACTATGCTGTGGGGCAGGACCATACCGGTACGGTGTGGGTGGGGCAGCACGAAAGCAAAAACGAACTCTCGTGCTATACCGATGGCACCTTTGAACCTGTTGAGATAAATTTGGGTAGCCCACTGCGCAAAATTCAGAGCGACCGGGAAGGCCGAATGTGGTTTAGCACTTCAGAGGGCGTGCTCTATCAAGACGGTGATGGATTCAGCAGGTTTACCCCTGACGATGGCCTGCCCCATCCCGCAGTCAAAGCTGTGTTGCAGGATCGCGATCATCAGTTCTGGTTCGCCACCTGGGGTGGCGTCGGCCTTTACGATGCACATAGTATCAGCGTTTTCGACTTCAGCTCAAGGGGTTCTAAAAGAGTGAACGAGATCTCCCAGATCGCACAAGATCGGCGAGGTGATATGTGGGTCGGGTATGTAGCTCCCGCTCTCAACCGGCTGGAGAAAAGCGTCTTTCGCTTTGATGGCGAGGACTTTGACTTTGTAGGCACTGAGGATGGCTTTGATATCGACAACTGTTTCGCTATCTACGAGGACTGCGATGGGAACCTGTGGTTTGGTGGCCACAATGGCTTGTTCCGCTACAATGGGAAGAAGATAAAAAAAATGCAAACAATCGCAGGTTTAGGGAAAAGAAGTGTCAGTGCAATTACCCAGGACTCGCAAGGGCGATTCATTTTTGGCCATTGGGAAAGAAACAACATAATCGAAAAAAAAGATCTTCTTGTCAGTCCTTTGAAGATCATTTATCAGCGGGGCGAGGCGTTCCAAACCATTTTTGTAGAAGATAAAAATAAGGATCCTTTCAGCTACATTGGTACTGTGATTGCCGGGCGCAATGGCGAGGTCTATTTTCATCTCATTCACCAAAATTTTTCCGACAACGCTAAGGGTTTCGCGCGCTGGCATCCAGAAGAGGGGCTCAAATTCTATGGAATTGAAGACGGACTGATAGACCACAGGGTCAATAATCTTCTCAAAGACCGCGATGGCAATTTGTGGATCGCTACTCAAAGAGGTCTCAGTTGCTTTGATGGCAGCACCTTCCACAACTTTACGCCTAAAGATGGGCTACCGAGCAATGCCATCCGTTGCTTATTCGAAGATTCGCAAGGCCACCTCTGGCTTGGCACAGACGGCGGCGTAGTTCACTACGATGGCCAGCTTTTCCAGACCATCAAGTCATCGCACATAGGACCGGTGCTCAAAATACTCGAAGACCGCTATGGATCTTTTTGGTTTGGTACAGCCCAAAACACCCTGGTGCGCTACCGCCAGCGACAGACCTCGCCCAGAGTGCGTCTGCTCCAAGTTGTCGCCGATAAGGTCTATGAGAACCCGAAAGAAGTCATTGCCTCTACGACAGACCAACAGGTGACTTTCGAGTATAAGGGGATGAGTTTTTCCACACACCCCAGCGACATGCTCTATGTCTATCGTCTTGAAGGATACGATGCTGACTGGCAGCCCGCCACTCGCAAGATGCGATCTTATTACCGGAACTTATCGCCGGGCGAGTACACGTTTCAGGTCAAAGCAATAGATCGCGATCTCAATTACTCAGAGATAGCACAAGTGCAACTCTCGGTAGAGCCAGATCCGCGTATTGAAGGCCTGACGGCGACACTCAATAACCAGGGAGCTAACGAGTTTATCGGTCAGAGCGAGGTTTTGCAACAGTTTCAATTCCGGCTCAGAAAGATAGCTCCCACTGATCTATCCGTGCTAATTATAGGCGAGACGGGGGTGGGTAAGGGATTGGCTGCGCGGGTGTTACACGCGCAGAGTCACTATTGTAATGGACCTTTTATACAGGTCAACTGCGGTGCACTGTCTGAAACACTGATCGACAGTGAACTGTTTGGTCACGAGAAAGGCGCGTTTACCAGCGCAGAGTCTCGCAGGCTGGGCAAGGTGGAACTGGCTAAGGGTGGCACGCTCTTTTTGGACGAGGTCAGCGATATGGCTGTGGGGACACAGGCCAGGATGTTGCGCTTGCTGGAAGAGGGTACATTTGAGCGTGTTGGAGGTAGCGAGACGCTGAAGATACAGGCACGCATTGTGGCAGCGACGAATCGCAATTTGGAGGATATGGTTAGCGCAGGTGTTTTCCGCGAAGATCTGTATTATCGCTTCCAGGTTTTTCCAATTCTACTACCGCCACTGCGCGAGCGCAAAGAGGACATCCCGCACCTTGCCGAGTTTTTCAAAAATCGCATGGCCACACACCTCGGCAAGGACGTAGCTCCTTTGACGCCAGAGGTAATCGAGGTGTTGCAAACCTGCGATTGGCCAGGCAATGTGCGGGAACTGGAGCATACAATACAGCGAGCCGTAATCGTGTGTCGCGGTTCTCAAATTGAAGTGCGGGATCTGGGACTGCATGGTTCTCGAATCGAAGGCACAGTTCTTGAGCCTAAAAGGCGCACCGTGACAGTTTCTCAAGACCGCGAAGTCGTACCTTTGGATGAATATGAACGTCACTATATTCTTGAAGTGCTCAAAATCACCAACTATCAGATAAGCGGAAATAGGGGAACTGCAGCACTGCTGGGATTGCCGCCTTCTACCCTGTATGGCAAAATGAGAAAACTGGGCATCAAAATTCCTTAAATGGTGTATCATATATTCTTAATATCGGCAATCGCGATATATGGTTAAATACCGCGATATACAGTGACTGGGAATATAAAATTCCAGACTGTTTTCTATATACTATTTTTATACTACTTCAACATAAATAATACTTTATGATTAAGACTGTCTTGTGCAAAATCCACGTTGGCACGGATATTGCATAGTTAAACTTTTTTCGCAAAGAAGAATCTGTGATCCAAAATTTGAACTGTTTTGGGGCTCAGAGAATCAGCCGTGATATTTCTAAGCAAAAACGTCAGAAAGTCCCTGTCGGATTGGTAGGAATGGCCCAGCAAATTATACCCCACTCTTTCTTATGCAAACTAAAATTTTTACCTGTATCATGAGGTTTTATGCTCAAATCACTTAACCAAAAAGGCACCTGGCGGACTTATTCTATAGCCGATGGCCTGGCCGGGATGCGCATTGAACACATTGCCGAAGACAGCGCGGGCTATCTCTGGTTCGCCACCTGGGACAACGGCGTTAGTCGCTTTGATGGAGATGAGTTTCGAAATTTTACGCAACAGGACGGTCTTGTTAATGATAGTATTTATTTTGTTCAAAAGGACAGTCAGAATCGGTTGTGGTTTGGTACCGCAAATGGCGTCTGCTGGTATGATGGATCAGATTTCCACCATCTGGAAGATGAAGGGATTGCAGGCCGTGCTGTGCAGTTCATCTACGAAGATCGTGAGGGGCGTATATGGTGTGGCGGTCACAGGACCCTGGGATATTACGACGGGACTGTGTTCCACGACCTGATGCCGCTCTACCTTAAGCACTACAAGCCGCTACTTCTTCGCAAACAGTGTCGGGGTATAGCCCAGGACTCGGAAGGTCATCTGTGGTTTGGCTTTAACCATCCCATCCGCTTCGATGGCACATCCTTCCATCGCTGTGATGAGAAAGACGGTTTTCCGCAAAGCGATGTAAGCTATGCGGTGGGACAGGATGATACCGGTAATGTGTGGATCGGGCAGCGTGGACCTCAGAACGGACTCTGGTGCTATACTGACGACAACTTCCAGCCTGTTCAAGTCGATTTGGATAGTCGTCTGCGCAAAATTCAGTGCGACCGTGAAGGGCGGATGTGGTTTAGCACTTCTAATGGGGTGCTCTATCAAGACGGTGATGGGTTCAGCGAGTTTACCCCTGCCGATGGGTTGCCCCATCCCGCTGTCAAAGCCGTGTTCCAGGATCGCGAATATCAGTATTGGTTTGCTACGTGGGGTGGCGTCGGTCTTTACGATGCGCATAGTATCAGCATTTTCGACTTCAGTGCAAGAGCCTCTGAAAGCGTGAGTGAGGTCTCGCAGATCGTGCAAGACAGTCGCGGTGATATATGGGTGGGGTCTGTGTCTCCTGTTTTTAAATATCAAAGCAATAGCGTCTTTCGCTTTGATGGAAAGACCATTGACCTGATAGGCCCTGAGGATGATTTTGATATCAATAACTGTTTTGCCATCTACGAAGACCACGACGGGTATCTGTGGTTTGGCGGCATCAATGGCTTATTCCGCTACGATGGGCAGAAGCTGAAAAAAATGCAAACAACCGCAGATTCAAGCAGTATTTGTGCAATTGCCCAGGATCGGGAAGGTCAATTTCTCTTTGGTCATTGGGACAATAAAAAAGACAAAAGAAAAAAAGACCTTTTTGCCAGTCCATTGAGACTTACTTATCAGCGGGGCGAAGAGTTTCAAACCATTTTTTTAAAAGATAAAACTCAGGATCCTTTCAGCTATATCGGTACTGTAATTGCCGGGCGCAATGGCGAGGTCTATTTTTATCTCGCTCATCAACATTTCTCTGACATCGACAAGGGCTTCGCACGCTGGCATCCCAAAGATGACCTCAAATTTTACGGGGTTGAAGACGGGCTGATCGATGACCGGGTCAGTGACCTGCTATTAGACCGCCATGACAACCTGTGGGTGGCTACCCAGGGCGGTCTTGCCTGTTTTAATGGTAGCGCCTTCCAGACCTTCACGACTGAAGACGGTTTGCCGAGCAACCGCATCCGTTGCTTATTCGAGGACCGGAAAGGCCACCTCTGGCTCGGCACAGACGGCGGCGTGGTTCACTACGATGGACAGCTTTTCCAGACCATCAAATCACCGCACATAGGACCGGTGCTCAAAATACTCGAAGACCGCGATGGCGCCTTCTATTTCGGTACAGCCCAAAACGCTCTGGTGCGCTACCGTCTGCGGCAGACTACGCCCAAGATTCGCCTGCTTCAGGTCGTCGCCGATAAGGTCTATGAGAATTTAGGAGAAGTCGTATTGTCCACGACAGACCAACAGGTAATTTTCGAGTATAAGGGGATGAGTTTTTCCACACACCCCCGCGACATGCTCTATGTCTATCGTCTTGAAGGATACGACCTCGACTGGCAACCTGCGACACGAAAGACGCGGGCCTACTACCGGGACTTGCCGCCGGGAGACTACACGTTTCAGGTCAAAGCGATAGATCGCGATCTCAATTACTCAGAGATGGCGCAGATTCAACTCTCGGTAGAGCCAGATCCGCGTATTGAGGGCCTGACGGCGACACTCAATAACCAGGGAGCTAACGAGTTTATCGGTCAGAGCGAGGTTTTGCAACAGTTTCAATTCCAGCTCAGAAAGGTAGTACCCACTGATCTGTCCGTGCTGTTTATAGGCGAGACGGGTGTAGGCAAGGGATTGGCTGCGCGGGTATTACACGCACAGAGTCCCAATAGCGATGGTCCTTTTATCCAGGTCAACTGCGGAGCGTTGCCAGCAACGCTGATCGACAGTGAACTGTTTGGTCACGAGAAAGGCGCGTTTACCAGCGCAGTGTCTCGCAGGCTGGGCAAGGTAGAACTGGCGAAGGGTGGCACGCTCTTTTTGGATGAGGTCAGCGATATGGCTCCGCAAACACAGGTCAGGATGTTGCGATTACTGGAAGAGGGTACATTTGAGCGCGTTGGAGGTAGCGAGACGCTGAAGGTGCAGGCACGCATTGTGGCAGCGACCAATCGCAATTTGGAGGAACTGGTCAGTTCAGGTGCCTTCCGCGAGGACCTGTATTATCGTTTCCAGGTTTTTCCAATCTATCTCCCCCCCTTGCGCGAGCGCAAGGAGGATATCCCGCACCTTGCCGAGTTTTTCAAAAATCGCATGGCCACACACCTGGGTAAGCAAATAGTTCCCTTAACGCCGGAGGTTATCGAGGTGTTACAAACCTGCGATTGGCCAGGCAATGTGCGGGAATTAGAACATACGATACAGCGAGCCGTAATCGTGTGCCGCGGTTCTCAAATTGAAGTGCGGGATCTGGGACTGTATGGTTTCCGAATCGCAGGTCCGGATCTTGATCTTAAAAAGAACACCGTGACAGTTTCTCAAGACCGTGAAGTCGTGCCTTTGGATGAATTTGAACGCCACTATATTCTCGAAGTGCTCAAAATCACCAACTATCGGATAAGTGGGGATAGGGGAGCGGCGGCTATGCTGGGATTACCGCCTTCTACCCTGTATAGCAAAATGAAAAAACTGGAGATCAAACGCCCTTAAATGGTGTATCATATATTCTTAATATCGACAATCGCGATATATGATTAAATATCGCGATATACAGTGATTAAAAATATAAATTTTTCAGACTGACTTTTATATCTTCTTTTTTAACTACTTAAATATAAATAATACTTTATAATCAAAATTATCTTGTGACAAATCACGTTGGCACGGATATTGCATAGTTAAAATCACATTAAGCATCAGCCGTGATATTTCTAAGCGAAAACAGCAGAAGGTCCCAGTCGGATTGGTAGTCAGCCTGTGGTCTTCTGCCACAACATACAGATCGAGAATGATCCAACAAACCACAACCCACTCTTTTTAAGGAGGAATGACTTGAAAAAGATAACCGGCATACTCGGGTGGCCAGCACACATCGTTGTGATCGCCATCCTCATCGGGCTAAATAGCCTTCAAGACCCGCCCACAGTTTCTGCTGCCCAGGAAGACTCGCCCGCGGCTGCTACCAAGGTCCCTGCTGACACGGCCAAATTCTACCTCGACTGTCCGGATACGACAGTCGTGGAAGGCGAATCCGTAGATGTATTCCTGGTTCGGGTGACCAACCACGAGCACAGCGCAAACTTCGGTGCGTACTGGCAGACCAGACCGGGAACGGCTGACTCTACCGACTACGTGCATCAGGACTCAGATGTGGTATGGAGCAATGATTCCGAGCGAAATGCCAACCGAGCAAAACGCACCTTTCGAACTAGACAAGACAGCGTGCTCGAGGGCGACGAGACTTTTACCGTACGCTTCACTCCTACAAGCAACGTTGTTGATATGAGTAATCCGGAACGCGACAACAAGTGCGTAATCACTATTATCGACGACGAATTTAAGATTACAGATTTAGACATAGTTTCTACGCCTATCTTGACTGACACTTACGGTCAAGATGAAGTTATTGAGATAGAGGCTACTTTTAGCGGACTATCTTCAGTAAATGTCGAAGAAGGTGAACAAGGACCTGCACTTGGGTTATGGGTTGGTGATAAATGGAAATCTGCACCATACCTCCGTGGCTCTGGCACCAAAAAGCTTGTCTTTGGCTACACAGTTCAATCGACTGATCAGGATGATAATGGTATTAAAATGGATGGGGGCTACCAGGACGATGATGGTACTTGGCATAACTTCCTCAGACATACTAAGATTCACCCTATTGTACTTGGAGTCGTTGCTACTAGTATAGTTCCCTACCGACGTTATTCAGGTTTTTCAGATCAAGCTAGTCACAAAGTAGATGGTGGCATTGATAATATCGTACCTACAGTTTCCAATGTCTCATTTCATACGGACGCAGGTTCAGATTCTACTTTCGCTATTGGTGACGTTGTTATCGCAAAAGTTAAGTTCAGCGAAGTCGTAGGAGTCAGTGGTGGACCAACGTTATCTGTTGTTGTAGGTGCTGATACTGATCCCGCATGAACGGCGCGC
>JAPPAB010000186.1 GCA_026705765.1 Gemmatimonadota bacterium | reverse complement strand
GGTCTGATCCCTTTCACGCCATTGATGAAGCCACCTGAAGGGATGGCCTCGGATGCGTGGTTGCATCAGTGTATTCACACAGCTCGAACGCGCCCCATAGCTCGGTCATCCAGAGCCGATTATCTCGCTGGTATGGTGGCATTGAGCGAGTTGGTTTACAAGTCTGAAACTATTTCTGGTATTATTTTTAAGGAGGGCATCATGGATCTCATCCGCGAATCATCTCTTTTTCAATCCCTTACCCAACAAAGTAGAGAGGAAAGTTTTGAGCAAGGGGAAAGAAAAAGCACGCTTGAAGCTATCCTTGAAGTGTTAGAGATTCGATTTGATATGTCTGAGCCACACCCCCTATCTGCTCGCATAGCGGCCATCGACGATTTACAACGCCTCAAGCAGTTGCACCGCGCGGCGGTCCAGGTATCCGATCTCGATGAATTTAGACGCAGGTTAAACGCAACAGAGTGACGCGATAATAGGGTGGCGTCAACGCGCCCAATAACGCACGTTTGAATTTAGCCGCGATTCAGAAGGTTTTGCCTGTCATCCCAATCTCTGACCATTATCAAGAAGCCCTTGATAATACAGGGCCTTTTTGATATAATTGGGATGTTGTAGTGTCGAGTAACTAAATGTTTTTTAGTCTTATGTCCGATCTGACAGGGTAAAATATGAAAACATTGAATATACCATATTCCGAAGACCTGCTCTTGATCACCGGGCAAGAACCCGAAGTATTTGAACGAGAAGCGCGTTTTTTATTGGCTTTGAAATTCTTTGAACTCCGCCGGATTTCTGCTGGAAAAGCAGCGGAGCTATCCGGTTTAAGCAAGCCCGAGTTTCTCGTAAAGGTCAGTGCCCTGAATATCCCTGTTGTTGATCTGGATGATGATCAACTCGACACAGAATTTGGTCATAAATGACGTGTTTCTGATCGCAGATTCCAGTCCGCTCATTGCATTGGCGGGCGTGAACCGACTCAACCTATTGCCCGGATTGTATTCTCGCGTTATCGCACCATCCGCTGTAATAGATGAAATTCTGGCCGGAGGCCAAAAAGCCTCTGGCCTTAACTTTTTAGATCGTGTTTCATGGCTTGAACATCGGACAGTGGAACAAACACCAGAATTGATTTCCATTGCACTGGGGGCTGGAGAAACCGAAGTGATTCAATTGGCAAAGCAATTGCCCAATTCGCGTTTATTACTGGATGATCACCGGGCGAGAAGGGTAGCAGAAGACCTGAATTTGGAAATTATTGGTTCAGCAGGTATTCTTGTTCAGGCAAAAAGAAAACAGTTGATTCGGGAAGTGGTTCCCCTTCTGAGAAATATGAAACAGAATGGGTATTATATTGGAGACCGCGTCATCCAAAGGGCTGCACAGGCGGTGGGCGAAACGGTTTAATATAGGATGTGGTATCCTGGGTCTGCAACGCCTCAAGCAGTTGCACCGCTTACACGAGCGTTGGGGAATGGTTTATTCGAGATACGAGCAAAAGGTAAAGAAGGAATTGGACGTGCGTTTTTTTGTACGGTTGTTGCTCGAAGGGTGATTGTGCTCCACGCCTATATCAAAAAATCTGAAAAAACGCCTCGAAAGGAATTGGAGATTGCACGCAAACGTCAGAAGGAGGTTGCACATGAAAACACATCGTGAAATGATTGATGAATGGAAGAAAGATCCAGAATTTGTCGCTGAATACGACGCGCTTGCGGATGAATTTGCGCTTTTTGATGAAATGCTCAGAGCCAGAAAGAATGCGGGTTTAACCCAGGCTGATGTGGCTAAAAAGATGGGCACCAAAACGCCCGCAATTGCACGTCTTGAAGCATCGGGGCGCCACAAAAAGCATTCTCCTTCTCTTGCCACTCTAAAAAAATATGCAGAAGCTGTTGGCTGTCGTCTGGATATTCGTCTGATACCTCGTTAGATAAAAGAGCGGTGTTGGAAGTGTTCCTGACAAAACACCTATCGAGATAGACAATTGCGGAAAGATGTCGCTCTTGAGAATGACAATTGTAGGAAATTGTCTCTATTGAAACTGACAATTGCGGAATTATTGATATAGACAACTGTAGGATTATGTCTATAATTTTTGATGCCTGAAATGCCCCTATCTCACGCCTCAAGCAGTTGCATCGCGCGGCGATACAGGTATCCAGTCTGGAGGCGTTTGGGCATTTGTTAGATGAGAGGAGTTAAAGATCCCGGGCAACTCGAAAACCGTTGACGTTGCTCCGGTATTCGGTGGGACCCTCGCCGCGATGCGCCGAACGCAACCACCACCGTCCGTAGTCCCACGAACCACCACGCACCACGCGATCACCACGATCACTACAGTCCTCAGACTTCCACGCATACCCATCAGAGGGTGCGCCCTCGTAATCGCTATTCCAACAATCTTGTACCCACTCATACACATTCCCGTGCATATCGTAAACACCCCAGGCATTCGCCTCAAAAGATCCCACTGGCGCGGTTGACACCTATGCTATCACCCAGCTATACGCTGTCTCCGTACCCGTGCGTGCCACATACTCCCATTCCGATTCACTCAATAAACGATACGTTTTACCCGTTCGGGCGGACAACCAGCGCACATAAGACTGGGCATCTTCCCAACTCACATTCATCACAGGACGATTCCCGCGGCCCCAGCGCATATCATCCGGAATATGGTTTCCACAACCACCTGCATCCAGACAGGCATACCATATTTGGATCTCACCTCGCTGTTTCCACGATGATCCGTGCCTTCGACCCGGCACCACCGCGATGACGCCATACCTGGGTTTCTGTGTTCTCACCGGTAACGCGGATCTCGCCCGTGTTTTCGTCTCGGTAGCTACAGTCTCCCTTGTATCCCGTCCCGTGTGGCCCCTGTCGTAGTCCGCTACCCATATAGTCGTTCCATCCGACCAGATCCCTGTAGGGGAGATGTTTCCTGCGGCGCGTAGCGTATCAAAGTCCCTGTCCGGGACGTGGGTCATGTCGCCAGTGTATGTTATTGATTAATAAATAATTATATCTAAACATCCGTATATGGACTATAATCCATATACGGACAGTAATCAGGGACGCTTGATATCCAGTTTTTGCATTTTACTCAGGTTTGAATATGACAGCGGCGAGTGGGGGAAGGGTGATTTGCAGGGATTGCGGATGTCCGTGACTTGCGATGGGTTCGGTTTGGACGGTGCCGAGGTTGCCCATGTTGCTGCCGCCATAGCGTTCGGCGTCACTGTTGATGAGTTCGCGGTATGTGCCTGGGGTGGGTACGCCTATGCGGTAGTTTTCTCTTGGGACGGGGGTAAAGTTGCAGGCAAAGATTAAAGGGGCATCGTGTGATCGCGCGCGGCGCAGGAAGGATAGGACGCTGTTTGAGGCGTCGTGGAGTGAGATCCATTCAAAGCCTTCGGGGTCAAAGTCCCGTTCGTAGAGTGCGGGTTCGTCCCGGTAGAGGGTGTTGAGGTCTCTTACAAAGCGCTTCAGGCCCGCGTGGTCGGGTTCTTCGAGCAGGTGCCAGTGTACGCTTTCCTGTGCGTTCCATTCTTGCCACTGGCCGAGTTCACCGCCCATAAAGAGCAACTTTTTGCCGGGATGGGCGTATTGAAAGGCGTAAAAGGCGCGCAGATTGGCAAATTTTTGCCAGCGGTCGCCGGGCATTTTGTCGATGAGGGCGCGTTTGCCGTGGACGACTTCGTCGTGGGAGAGCACGAGGATGAAGTTTTCGTGGAAGGCATAGACGAGGCCAAAGGTGAGGTTGTCGTGATGGTATTTGCGGTGGATCGGTTCTTTGGAGATGTAGGACAGGGTGTCGTTCATCCAGCCCATGTTCCATTTGAATCCAAAGCCGAGGCCGCCCAGATAAACGGGGCGAGAGACGCCGGGCCAGGAGGTCGATTCTTCGGCGATCATCAAGACGCCCGGGAACTTTTCGTGGATCAGGGTGTTGAGCTGGTGCATAAAGGCGATGGCGTCTAAATTTTCTCTGCCGCCATATTGGTTGGGGATCCATTCGCCTTCTTTGCGCGAGTAATCGAGGTAGAGCATGGATGCGACTGCATCGACGCGCAGGCCGTCGATGTGATATTTTTCGATCCAGAAGAGGACATTGGCGATGAGAAAATTGCGTACTTCATTGCGTCCGTAATTGAAAATTAAGGTGCCCCAATCGGGGTGTGTTCCCTGCCGGGGGTCGGCGTGTTCGTACAGGGCAGAGCCGTCGAATTGGGCGAGTCCATGCGCGTCTGTTGGGAAGTGTGCGGGTACCCAGTCGAGGATGACGCCTATGCCGTGGATGTGGCAGTGGTTGACGAGGTATTTGAAATCGTCTGGCGTGCCAAAACGGCTGGTTGGCGCGTAATAGCCCGTGATCTGATAGCCCCAGGATTCGTCTAAGGGGTGTTCCATGATGGGGAGGAGTTCGATGTGGGTGTAGCCCATTTCGAGGACGTATTCGACGAGTTCGTGCGCGAGTTCGCGATAGGTGAGCGGTCGGTTGTTTTCTTGTGGGTTGCGCCGCCAGGATCCGGGGTGTACTTCGTATATGGAGATTGGGTCTGTGTATGGGTCTTTTTTCTGGCGGGTTTGTAGCCATTCGGCATCGGTCCACAGGGCATCGTCGGGCTGGTACACGACAGAGGCTGTGCGCGGGCGGTGTTCCATACAGAAGGCGTAGGGGTCGCTTTTGGTAAAGATATCGCCGTTTTGGGTTTTGATTTCGTATTTGTAGAGGGTGCCGGGTGTCAGGTCGGGGATGAATAGTTCCCATACACCTGTGCTGCCCCTGTTTTGCATGGGGTGCTGGCATCTATTCCAGGCGTTGAAGTCGCCAACCACGCTTACGCGCCAGGCATTGGGTGCCCATACGGCAAAATGTACGCCTTTTTCTGTGGGGTGTGCGCCGAGGCAGTCGTAGATGTGGTGGTGATTGCCTTCGCCGTGCAGGTGCAGGTCAAAATCGCTTATAAGAGAGGGCATCTATTCCTCAAGGATTTCCTGGGCGCAGGAGAGTGGGGGGATGTCGATCATGGTGCGCAGTCCGGGTGCGGCAGATGCGACTATTGGGATGGCATTGGCGATGACTGCGCAGGTGGCGATGTCGCCGTTGATGCCGCCGGGTATGATGAGGTCGTAAGCGGGCGTGCCATTGATCTGGATGCGTTCCTGAGATTCGATTGATTCGCCGTTGTGTATCAGTTGTCCGACGGCGGCTTTGAAGATGAGGGTGAGGACTTCCCGCCCGTTGTGGTATCCCCGTCCCGTTTGCAGTACGCCTGCACAATGCCCCGGTTTTGCGAGGACGGGTTCTACGATGTCTTCGGTGTGGTCGAGTTGCCATCCCAGTCGCGCCGCGATCATGTGCATGGATTCAGTGAGGCCGACGTGTCGGATTTTTTGTTGGGCGACGAGGTTTTGAAATTCTTCGACGGTAAGGCCAGCACCTATTTTTTGTTGGAAGGGGAGACGGCGCGCAGAGGCGTCCTGGGTGCGTTCTATGCGAATGGATTGCACGGTATGACATACGCCGGTGGCCGCTGTGGGCAAGAAGTCCATGAGAAAACCGGGGTTGATGCCGGTTCCGAGGACTGAGACGGCGCGTTCTTTTGCCCAGGTGTCGATGGTTGTGGATAATTCGGGTTGTGTTGTCCAGGGATAAGACAGTTCTTCACAGGTTGAGACGATGTTGACGCCCCGGTCGATAATTGCTTTTAATGTGGGGGCGATGCGCTGGAGTTCTGATACGGTTGTCACTACGGCGAGGTCTGCGTCGGCCAATCCCCTGTCGAGATCGTCGGTGATGGCTATGCCGAGGGGTTGGTCACATTGGCTCACGTCGCCCAGGTCGCGATTTGTTTTGGATGGGTCAATGTCAATGGCACTGACGATTTCAATGCCCGATCGTTTTACCAGATAAGGGGTGAGCATCTGGCCGAGTGGCCCAAGGCCGATTTGTGCGATGCGTATTGGAGAGTGCATGGTAGTTTCCAGTGAACAATGGATAGTAAGTGCGGAATGGGGTAAAGATAAAGTGGAGAGTTCAAAGGGTAAAGGGTAAAGTAGTGGTGTACTCCGTATGTGTACTTGCGTCAAACAGTGTTTCGCATTACTTTGAATGTCTTTCAAACTTCTATTGATAGGTGGATTATGAGTGATGAATTGATCGATGCTTTTGTCAAAAAGTACGCGTCTTTGTCCGGGGTGGCGCATGTGGCTGAGGGTGCTGATGCGGTTGCGCCCATTGTGGTCAGTGTGCTCAGGGAGGTGGGTTGTAAGCGGGTTGTGTTCGCCGAGTTGCCCGATGGATTGGACGATGTTGTTGAACGCGCGTGTGTGGATGCGGGGATTGATGTGCGCGTGCCGCCTTTTGACAGTTCCGAATTGCCCCACGCGATTGATGTTGCCGAGGGGGGTGTGTCCTGGGCGGTTTTTGCGGTGGCTGAGTCGGGAAGTCTCGTCGAGTTTGCTCTGGACGATGCCGTGCGTCTTGTTTCGACTTTGCCCCGCGTACATATCGGTATTTTTAAGGCGAGTACGCTGCTGGAGAATTTGAGGGATGCGGCTGAGCCGTTGCGCCAGTTTTATCTGGATCATCCCGAAAATGCAACGGCGACTTTTATTTCTGGACCGAGCCGAACCGCAGATATTGAGATGCGGCTGACGCTGGGGGTTCACGGTCCCGAAGTTGCACACGCAATTGTTATCAAGTAAGGCGTGAGGTGAGATGATGAATATTGCAAATCGCATGTCGCTGTTGGGGACGGAGTCTGCATTTGAGGTGCTGGTAAAGGCGCGCGCGCTGGAGGCGATGGGACACGATGTGGTGCATCTGGAAATTGGCGAGCCGGATTTTGATACGCCCGCGCATATTGTCGAGGCGGGGCAACGAGCACTGTCAGATGGGTTTACGCATTACGGTCCGCCCGTGGGATTGCCCGAGTTGCGCGAGGCAATAGCGGAAGAGATTTCGACAACGCGACAGATTGACGTGCATCCCGATCAGGTGGTGGTGACGCCCGGTGCCAAGCCGATTATGTTTTATTCTATTCTCGCATTGGCAGAGCCTGGTGATGAGGTGATTTATCCGAATCCGGGTTTTCCGATTTACGAGTCGGTGATTCGCTTTGCGGGTGCGCAACCCGTGCCCGTGCCTTTGACGGAGGATCGCGGATTTAGCCTGGATGCGGATCAGTTGCGCGATCTGGTGACGGAACGCACAAAGCTGATTATTCTAAATTCACCGCAAAATCCCACGGGCGGCATAATTCCAGAAGGTGATTTGCAGGCGATTGCCGAGGTGGCGGTCGAGCACCAGATTCCCGTGTTGTCCGATGAGATTTATTCTCGGATGGTCTATGGCAATGAGTTTCACAGCATTTCGGCGTGTGAGGGTATTGCCGATTTGTTGATTATTCTCGATGGGTTTTCCAAGACGTATGCGATGACGGGCTGGCGCATTGGCTATGGCGTGATGCCTATGGATCTCGTGCCGCATTTTGATCGGCTGATGGTCAATAGCAATTCGTGTACGGCTGCGTTTACGCAAATGGCGGCTGTGGCTGCGTTGAAGGGTCCGCAGGATGCGGTTGAGGATATGATGGCTGCGTTTCGCAAACGGCGTGCGATTATTGTAGAGGGTTTGAATGCGATTGAGGGGATTACCTGCCCGATGCCCGAGGGCGCTTTTTACGCGTTTCCAAATATTATGGGATTGGGCAAGTCGTCTGCGGAAGTCGCGGATGTGATTTTGAATGAGGGACACGTAGCGTGTCTGGCGGGGTCGGGCTTTGGGGAATACGGCGAGGGGTATTTGCGGTTTTCTTACGCGAATTCTGTGGAAAATATCGAAAAGGCGTTGGCGCGCATCCGAATGTGTGCAGAAAGGATGGTGTCTGCTAAAGCCGATCCAGGAGCGGTATGATCGCAGGTAGTGACGCGACCTGGAGATCGTGCGTGAGGTCGGATGCGCCATCGGTGAAGTGAATACAGCGCACGCGGGCGGCGGCAGAGGCCATGAGATCGTAACGGCTATCGCCGATGCTTATGGCTTCGTTTGGGGAACTGCCGAGGGCCTGGAGCGTTTTGTGGATGAGGTAGGGGCTGGGTTTTATGGGGCCGTCGTCGCGGCTGAGGGCGATGTCAAAGGTGCGATTGAGTCGGTTGATTACACGGTGCATGGCGGCGCCGTGGTTGTTGGTGACCAGGCCGAGTTTGTATTTGCGCGCTCGCAGTGCGTCGATGAGTTCTGTTGCGCCAGTGCGAATGGCGGCGTGTTGTGCTGCTTCCCATTCTTGTTGGAGAAGGATGTCATTGGCCTGTTTGCGTTGTTTTGCCGGCAAACTGTCGATGTGTTCGATGATGGTTTTTTCGGGCGGGCAATTGATTTTTGATCGCAACGCCGGCCAGTTGATGTACGATTCTGTGAGCGTGCCGTCCATGTCGAAGATGATGGCGCGAATAGTCATTGTTTGCCTATTCGAGAAATACGGTTTGACGATCGCCCGATGAAAAGGAGATGATTGCGCGCAGCGGCTCGTCGCCGTTGTTGATGGCGTGGTGGATTACGCCGGCGGGAACCCGAATGCTATCGCCCGGTTTGAGCTGATAGCAGTCGTCGCCATATGTGTGTTCGCATGTTCCGGAGACGACGTAGAGGATTTCTTCGCAATTGGGATGGTAATGCGGTGGATTTTGCTGGCCGGGTTGAATGACGGCCATGCCAAAAGTCTGTTTGGCATCGGGGTCAATGGCCTGGCCCATGAGCCAGTTGAGGGTGCCCCAGGGGAATTCTTCGGCTGTGGTTTCCGATAGTCTCGTTACAGGCATAGCGGTTCCTTTTTCGCGTATTGGTGGTGATTTTTGAATGGGCACAGGATATAGGTTTTTTTGTTCGGTGTCAACATTGCGTTTGGGAGGTTGTAATGAAAAAAATTGAGGCATTTATCAAGCCGTTTAAGTTAGATGAAGTAAAGGAAGCACTCACCGAATTGGGATTGGTGGGGATGTCGGTTGGCGAATACCGGGGGTTTGGTCGCCAGCGCGGGCATCGGGAGTTTTACAGGGGTAGCGAATATCACGTGGATTTTTTACCGAAACTCAAAATTGAACTGGTGGTCGCTGACGACGAGTTGGAAAAGGCGATTGAAGCTATTCTGGAGACCGCCACCACGGGCGAAGTCGGCGATGGGAAGATTTTTGTGAGTACTGTTGAGCAAGCGATCCGCATTCGCACGCGAGAGACAGGAGAAGCGGCGTTATAGCTTGAGGTTCGTTATGGATATTTTTGATTTTGACACACCCGGCGCACGGGACGCGCTTGCACAGGCGGGATTTCGAGATGTTGAACGCGCGTTGCACAATCTCGAAGAGTTGGCTGGCTCAGAGGCTGATGGTCAACTTCCCGATGATTTTTTTCAGGCGTTGGTCGATGCGCCCGATCCCGATATGGCGCTGCATAATTTTGTGCGTATCGTGCAGGCCAGTCGCGTGTCGTTTTTGCACACGTTCAAAGCGTATCCCGAGTTGTGTCGCATGTTGTTGTGCGTTTTGGGCGGTAGCCCTTTTATGGCTGATATGCTGGTGCGCGACCCCGATATTTTTGACTGGTTGACAGGTGCTCCGGATCGCATTGCACAACCGTGTGAGAAAGAACAATTGATGGCGTCTTTTGATCGGGCTGTCGAGGCTGTGGATACGCGCGAAGACAAACTCAATGCTGTTCGGCGGGTTGCGCGACGCGAGTTGTTGCGTATTGGCGTGGGCGATCTGGCGGGTGGGCGCGCCATTCAATATGTTGCGGCTGATTTGTCTATTTTGGCAGATGTGTGTTTGCAAAAGCTGATTGATATTTTGTTGCCCGATCTGCAAGCGCGTTATGGCATGCCGCGAAATGACGATGGACAGCCTGTGGAATTTGCGATTTTTGGGCTGGGTAAGTTGGGCGGTATGGAACTCAATTTTAGTTCGGATATCGATTTGATGTTTGTCTATAGTGCCGAGGGCTATACAGATGGTGAACGGTCTGTGACCAATCAGGAATTTTTTACCCGTTTGTGTGAGCAAATTGTGCGTGCGGCAACAGAGGTGACGCCAGAGGGATTTTTGTATCGCACGGATATGCGTCTGCGTCCCGATGGCGCGGCTGGTGCGCTCGTGATGCCTCTTGCCGGATATGAGGGTTATTATATGCGTCGGGGCGAGTTGTGGGAGCGGCAGATGCTGATTAAAGCCCGTTGCTGTGCCGGGTCTGAAGCCCTGGGGCAACGTTTTTTGAAGATGGTACAGCCCTTTGTCTATCCGCGCTATTTTGATACCAGTCCGGCAACGGAGATCAACCGCGTTAAGGCGCGTATAGAAGATCAGATTGGCAGCAAGGGGCAGCGCGAGACGCATTTGAAGTTGCGCTCGGGCGGTATCCGGGATATCGAGTTTATTGTGCAGTGTTTGCAATTGCTGGTGGGGCGCGTACACGAGAATGCGAGGTCGGATAATACGCTCGAGGCTATCCGGCAGTTGCAGCGTGTATCTGCGCTGTCGGGTAAGGAAGCCGATCAGCTAAGGGATGCTTATGTATTTTTCAGGCGTTTGGAACACCGCTTGCAGATGATGCACAATCGCAGTGATTATTCGCTGCCCGAAGGAGTGGATGAACAGCGCATACTGGCGCGCACGATGGATATGGCATCTGCTGAGGCGTATCGCAAAATACTGGATGTCCATTTGAAGGCTGTGCAGGAGGTGTATGCCCAGGTCTTTACGGAGGCGCGAGAAAGCGAGGGCCGTTCTATAGGCGCGCTGGTAAATATGGAAATAGGCGATGCAGAGGCCAGCGGATTGTTAGAAGAGATTGGGTTTGATCGGCCGGGCGAGGCGCATCGCAATCTCATTTATCTGGCTTTTGGACATGTGCCGCGGATTCGGGGCACACGGGCGCGTCAGAGCTTTACAGAATTGGCACCGGCATTGATGCAGGCACTTCAGGAGTCCGCCGATCCGGATCAGGGGTTGAGCAATCTGGAGAGTCTGGTGTCTGCTTATGGCGCGGGCGATATGTTTTTCCGCATTTTGGCATCTAATCAGGGGTTTCGCGAGTTGATGTTGTCACTGTGTGTTGGCAGTCAATTTCTGGTGCAGGTGATAAGGCGCAATCCCGGATTGCTCGATTGGCTGGTTCGCCCAGAGGTTTTGTATCTGGATCCGGAAGCAGAGGTTTTGCATCTCAGTCCGGGTATGGATGCTTTGCGAGAACAGTTTTGCGCACAGGTTGAGCGGTATGGCGATACGCCCGAGTTGGCGGGGGGGATAAATTCTGTAAAAAATCGGGAGTTGCTGCGCTTTGGCACGCGCAATCTCGTGGGCTTGACCGATACGTTTGAAACATTTGAGGCGCTGACGATGTTGGCCGATGCGGTTGTGCAGGCGGTTTATGAGGTGGTTTATGCACGTTTAATTGAAAAGCGCGGGGTGCCACGCAATCGCAGCGGTGAGGAGGTCGGGTTTGTGGTGTTGGGTCTGGGCAAGATGGGCGGGAGCGAATTGAGCTTTGGTTCGGATCTGGATATCGTATTTGTATATGGCGAAGATGGCGAAACAGATGGCGCGAGGCCGCAGGGGAATTTGCAATTTTTTATCGATCTGGCACAGCAGATGATCGCGATGCTGGAGCAGAATACCCCTCAGGGGAAGCTCTATCCAGTGGATCCGCGATTGCGGCCCGAGGGGGCGAGCGGGCTTTTGGCACTGTCTCTGGAATCTTATGGTCGCTATTTGGAGACGCGCGCGTCAACGTGGGAGCGCATGGCATTGTCTCGCAGCCGGGTCGTCGCTGGCGATGCGGTTTTGGGAGAAAAGTTGCTGAATTTGTTTGAGCCTTTTGTTGTGGGTACCGGGTTTTCAGATGAAGAAGTTGCCACGATGCTGGATATTCGCAAGAAGATGGAGCGCAAAGATGGGCAAAGATCCCGTAAGGTGGTGAGTATCAAAACAGATGCGGGGGGGATTGTAGATATTGAGTTTATTGTACAAATTTTGCAGTTGAAGTTCGCTAAAGATCATCCGGAGTTGCGCAGTGCCAATACGCTTGAGGCGCTGAGAAGATTGGTCGAAGGCGGATTTTTGGAGGCAGGAGATGCACAACGTCTTCAGCAAGCGTATGTGTTTTTGCGTACTGTAGAAAAAGTGATCAGGCGCCAGGACGAGCAGGCACGCACCCATTTGCCCACCGAAGACCGGGCGTTGACAGCAGTCGCCCGGGCGATGGGATTTGATACGGTTGAGGTGTTTGAAGATGTTTTGAAGAACGATATGGCACAGACGCGAGCGATTTTTGAGCGGGTGGTAGAAGCGCGAATAGACGAATAGACGAATAGACGAATAGACGAATAGACGAATGGCAGTATATACTGATTTGGGGAGGGTGGGCGGGGTTCGTAGATTCGTAGATTCGTAGATTCGCTAAGGTGGTCCCAGTCCAGGGATCGCCTTTATTTTTTTTCAAAGTACGTGCGGAATTTGTTTGTCAGGGGGTTGCCGGACAGGGGCTGGGATATCTGGCTTTTGTGTTGTGCCAGGCGAGTCTTGATATTTTGCCAGTGTGGCGTTGTGAGGCATATATGGGCTGCGGATAGGTGATAAATGAGGTGATGTGCATCGAGGCGGAAGAGGATGGTTTCGGCTGGCGTTGAGTACAATTTTGATGCAAGATGTGCGTAGTATTGCGCGAGTGCTGGTGTGAGAAGGCCAATGATGCGACCGCGGGGGTTGTGCGCGCCGAGTGATGTGGTGTATTGTATCAGGCGACGTTCGGGCCAGTCATAGCCAATTTTGGCGAGTTCGAGGACTGTTGCTATTTCTGGATTCGGACACGCGATGTTGCGGGCGTTGTAGTCGGTGGGACCGAGTGCTGGCGGTGCGTGGATGAGTTCGTTTACAAGGGTTTGCCAGGTCGATAGGAGGTCTGGGGCATTGGGATCGCGTACGAGTGCGGGAAGCGTTTCTGTGAGTGATTGGGTGGTGTTGTGCCACTGTTCTCGCAGGTCATCTGCGCTGCAGCCGGGCGCGATGTGCGGGATGAATTTGGTGCTGTGTTTGTAAAACGCTTTTTCAAGGGCGCAAAGGGTGTTGATGATGCTGTGCGCAAATGGTCTGGGGTCAGCGGTCTGGCAGATGTCGTCGAGGGTGTGATTGCCGCACCATTCGTAGATGACCATGTCGTGGTTGGTTGCGATTATGCGGGGGACAGAGACGCCGCTGGCGAGGAGATGGTTGGTGACTTTTTGTTCAACTGCGAGTAAGTGGTATGGTTTGCCGCGGGTGAGCGATGCAAAGAGGTGGTGTTTTACAGCAAATACCGAGCGGTCAGTCGTGACTTTCCAGACTGCGTGCGCCCGAGTTTCGGAGAGCGGTTCGATTTTTGCAATCCGCTGTTTGGGCAGTTTGTCGCGGAACAGGTGGTGAATAGTTTCAGTCATAGGAGTCAGAGTACAAGTAGTAATATAGGGAAAATCAATCGGGGAGCACTGATTGACATTTAAGGTAGAGTTGTATATTTTGGAAAAAGATATTATGCTCTGTACTTTTTTAAAGGACAATCACTATGGAAACGATAAAAATTAAAGCAATGTATCGGAACGGTGTATTGGAACCAGAAGAACCTCTTGTTTTGCCTGAAGGTGAAAACGTGACGGTGATTATAGAATCGCGCTCTGATATTTCAGAAGAAAAAAAAATACGATGTTTCCGAGCTGCTGCCGGTAGTTGGAAAGAGATAACAGATAAACGTCTTAAAGAAGACATCCATAAGTTGCGCCGCTTGAGAACCCGCCCAGAGATAGAATCGTGGCAATAGCATATCTATTAGACACAAGTTGGGTAATCGGATATTTGCGTGGGCAGACCCAAGTCGTTGCTCGTCTTGAGGAACTCAGACCCTCAGGGCTGGGCGTAAGTATGATTACCGTGGCAGAACTGGAGATTGGAATTGTGCATGCTCAAAATCCCGCACAGGCCAAATTGGGATTGGAAAATTTTATGAACGTAGTTACAGTACTCGACATTACGCGGCCAATTTGTAAGTTATTTGCTGAGTGGACAGTGCGTTTAGAGCAACGAGGGCAGAGATTGGAACACTTTGATATTTTGATTGCTGCTACTGCGCTTCAGCATCAATTGACGCTCTGCACTTTTAATCGTCGGCACTTTGAACGGGTGGAAGGACTAACTCTACACCCCCCTTTGCCAGAAGAAATTTGATCTCGATTTGAATAGCTTTTCCAATGCTGAAGTAGAATAGGCGGATGATTTTTGCGATTATCCGCCTATTTATTTTTTTCGATACTGGCCCCTCCGTGTGTGAACTGGTCTGAGCTACGACCAGTTGTACCCCGCCCGCGTCTTTGTGTGCGCCCTCTTTTATCCTCGGTGCGCTGTTTTTTTACGCGATTGGATGAACTCAGGGGCTTCGACTATGCAATCGCGCAAGATGCCGAGCGAATCCCATAAGGCTTGCAGGTTCGTTTTTTTGAGTTTGGCAGAGGTGTCCCCTACGTCGGGAAAGCCCTGTGCGTTGGAGGTGAGGTGTTCCCAGTTGCGGAAGAGGCGGCCCCAGTCGCTGTTTAGCACGTCCTGCATTTTGTTTTTGGCATGGAAAGGATACCAGAAGCTGTCGTGGTAGAGTACGGAAGCCATATAAGCCCAGGGTGCGAGTATGGTTTTGAGCGACCATTCGATGGGTTTTTTGAGGCCTCCCCAGTAGATCTTGTGCTGCATTTTAGAGGCAAAGGTCATTTTTTTGTACGGGCCGACAAAGTCCCAATTTTCTTCTGCGGCGTCCAAATCGCCCGCAATTTCGATTTGGGAGGGGTCTCCGCATCCCAGGCCCAGGTCGTGTGCTATGCGGATGTATTTGATTGAAAGTGGATCAAAGCCCATCATTTTGGCGGCGACTGCGTCAATGGCGACCTGGTCGGCACTGGCGAGGATGACGTTTTTGGTGTGGGGAATCATACAGCGCGGACCGGGACCATCGCCTGCAAAGGTGCCGTCCATGACTGCGAAGACACCGCGGTGGATTTTTTTTTGTATCATGAGCAGATCGACGAGGGTTTCGTGAATGACCGGGTGGGTCCAGTGACGACGCTCGTTGAGCAGGCCGCCAAAGGCATTTTTCATGGCGCCTGTGGTGGTGGTAAAGACGTGGGTTTTTACTGTGGGGAAATGAATGATGTTTTCATCGATAAAGCGTTTGGGAATGTGAAAACCTTTGGGATAGACTTCGTTCAGGCAGAGAAATTTTGCGGTGAGGTCGCCGACGGCATCGCGTACGTTGATCCATTCTTCGCCTTCGTAGAGATGTATATTTTTTAAGCCGTGCGCTTCGATGACGGGGAGGTGTTTGTTTTCTTTTTCGCCCAAACGCGCGTCGATGACCACGGTTCGGTTGTGGCAGCCGTGAATGAGGTCGGGATCGTAGCCATCCCGTTTCATGGCGCGGATAACACCGTCGAGTTGCCATGGTGTTGTGGAACATCCGGGAAAAAAAAAGTGCCATGAAATGTTGATTTTGAGCGCGGTTTCCACTTCTTTGGCAATTACATTCTGGTAATCCGCCAGATTGAGCAGGCGGTGGTAGTCTTCAAAAACTGTACGCGGCGATGTGCGGAGGACAGCGACTTTGCTTTGCATGGGGTTTCTCGAGTCATCAGAGGTGTTTTTCGAATAACTGATACGCCTGTTCGCGCATGGCGTTGGGAAAATCGTGTTCGCAATCGGGGTGTTCGACGATTAGATTTTCTGTTGCATCGTAAAGGGCGTACACGCGGGCGGCGGCGTTGACAACGGCATCTACACTTTGCCATTTGAAATTGCTGTCGCGCAAAGGCGCGGCAATAAAACAGGGTCGGGGTGCCAATGCCGCGATTAGATCGTGAAAATCAAAGGGTATATCCCACAGGCGATGGGCGTAATTTTTCAATTTGGGCATGTACCGATCCTGCGTCCATCCAGCGAGATTTCCGTCTTTGTAGTCTATGTAGGAATCCAATCCGCAACTGGATACCACAACGCCGATGCGCGGTTCATAAACAGCGGTATAGACCGAGTTGTGTCCGCCGAGAGAGTGTCCGATTGCCCCGATGGGTCCCCGCTTTACATATGGCAGTGTTTCCAGTAAATCAATTGCCCGGATATTGTCCCAAATCGCCTTCATGGTTCCGCTTTCATAGCCCAGGCCGAATACATCGGGCCAATATTCCGCGAGCATGGGATAGGACGGTGCGATGGTGACAAAGCCGCGCGCGGCCAATTCGCTGGCATAAGCCCGATTGGGGCGGTCGCCCAATCCCACGACGGTTTTGTATCCCAATGTGGCATGCGTTGGGTGCGGGCACAAGACGGCTGCACACGCTCGCCCATCCAACGCCTGTTTTGGGATTAGCAGATACGCCTGTGCGCGGCCACCGGGTTCTGCGGCGTAAGTGATCATTTGCCTGATATACGTCCCGCAATCTACTTCTTCTACCAGATCTACGGCGAGGGGACATCGCTTTTCGTCTCCCGGTAAAGGACCCATTATTTCCTGCGCTGCTTCGAGTATTTTCGCGCGTTTTTCTTCCCACTCTGTTAGTGAAGCGAGCGGAATAATTTGATCGTTTTGATCAACGAGTTGATTCATTTGGCTTTCCATTCTGGAATGATATAAAAAAACAATATTGCGAAAAAAATACGAAAAATAAGACATAAAGAGGTCAGATAAGACATAAGTGGAATCTTTTTTTGTTGCAGCGACAGAGAGATAGGTATTATCATTATTGTTGTATGAAAAAGCCGCCGACAAGACCGGGCAAGTCAACTGTCAGCGGCAGGCAAATATCTCAAGCTGAGAGCTTGAGAAGGATGCAAAAAAATAACAATCCAGAACGCGATTGTCAATGCGAATTAAAGTGCAAATAATGTTCAATCGAAAAGAGAAAAGTGAACGATGTTTGCACATCTTAATTCGATATTCAGCCTGTCTTTTTTTTCATAATAATCTTTATATGCAATAATAATAATGCTTTACAAATATTATTATTTTAGAAATTCACCATTGGCACACATGTTGCACATACCTGCTGATCATGAGGGAAGTTGCACCGATGGAATTAACCGAAGAAATAATCCGAGCAGGAGCGGTCAGTGTGATCAATAAGCCCATTAAAAAGAAAAGGTTTTTGACTGAGGTCAAAACCCATATCCCATCAGATTCGAGTTGGAAAATTGCGTTTGAAGCCTTTTTGGAGGCGCATTACAGCAACCCGGACCTCAAATTTAGTGATCTCGTAGATCATTTCAAACTTTCCAGAACGCATCTGAGTGCCTTGTTCAAAAAGCATGTTGGCAAGCCTTTCCGGGAAAAGTTGAGAGAGATCAGAATTGCCCATGCAAAGCACTTAATAAGCGAACAATCCCTGTTGACCTATGAAGTTGCAAGCATGTGTGGATTTCATTCCTCGAAGTATTTTTGTGAGGTGTTTATGAAGGTAAATGACATGTCTCTTACCGCTTACCGCGCAAAAGTGAGATGCGAAAGCATTATTCAAAAAAAATCATAAAAGAATAGGTCTCAAAAGTATTGGAAAGACATGAGACAATTTGAAAATCCTATGCCGATGAAGATTTTACATATTCTGGATGTTTCGCTGCCACACCGACAAAGCGGCTACAGTTTGCGAAGCCAGTATATCATCAACACGCAAAAAGCTCTTGGCTTTGATCCTGTGGTGCTCACGCGGTGGGGTGTGTCTGAAGAACTTACCGATGATGTCGAATATATCAATGATGTACCTTATTTGAGAAATAATTCTAAAAAATATTGCGATACATATGGGCAAATTTCAATTACCAGATACCCCACAAATTTATCACGCGGATCAGACGCAAAACTTTCGTAAGCGCGTTGCTTTTTACAGCCAGCATCTCATTGGCGTGGGGCACCATTTCCGCAATCGACAGATTGTCAATGAACTGGTCAAAACATGCGATGTGTTTTTCATCGATGGCGGGCGACCAATTCCCGAGGCTGATCTCGATGAACGGGTGGTGCGTATTTCCCTGCCACCGCTTCGCGCGGGCGCACAGGGCATTGAGTCTGTTGATAAGGAGAGGGATTTGCAGGCTGTGATGCGCGAGCGTCAGGTCAGGCTTTCCGAAGCGATGGAACAGATTCGCCCCGATGTGTTTTGTGTTGAGTTTTTCCCTTTTTCCCGGTGGTCGCTTAAGAGCGAGATCCTCAATACCATTGTCAGGCTCAATGAAATCAATCCCGGCGCGAAGGTGCTGTGTTCACTGCGCGATATTCCAACGCGGGCAAAAAGCGATGAATTGCAACTGACTTTTCCGCTTACCCAGAGACGCGATGGAGATGCGATGCGGTTTTATTCGGTGCCTTTTGGTGGGATACATCACGAGTATTTGTCTTTTAATCGGCGGTATTACGAGGAGGTCGTGCCCGTGTTGAATCAGTATTTCGATGCGGTACTGGTGCATGGCGATTCCCAACTATCCCGGTTGGAAGATCACTTTCCCTGGACCGCTGATATCGGTATTCCCGTGGTTTATACGGGGTTTGTTTCTGAGAAACTCGAGGACGCATCTCGACCTGATGGTGCGCCGAATCGGTATGTGCTGGTCAGTGCTGGCGGTGGAGCTGAGGGGCTTGCGCTTGTCGCACCGTGTATTGAAGCGTGGAAACAATTGGACCAGGACGCTGCGCACGATGGACGCGAGATGGTGATTTTTGCCGGTGCGTTTATCGATGAAACACATTTTGAGGCTTTGCGCGAGTTGTGCGGTGATAGTCCGTTTCGCATTGAGCGCTTTACGTCCAATTTTTTAGCGTGGATAAAACACGCGGATTTGTCGATTAGTCGTGCGGGCTACAATACGTGTATGAATGTGCTCGAGACACAGGTCCCGTCGATTCTGGTTCCGAGCATAGCGATGGATGATCAGGAATTTCGCGCACAGCAGTTGATGGGGTTGGGCATTTCAGGGGTGATACATCCCGATCAATTATCCGTGGCAAAGATGGCAAAAGCTATTGCCGGAATGCTCGAAAGTTCTGTGCCCGAACACCATCTATCCCTGGATGGTGCCGCGCAAACGCGAAAGTTTATAGAATCAGTCTAAATGAGGTGAAAGATGAAACTCTACGTACCACACCCATATTGTGACCCGGAAAAAGTAGTTCAATCCAACAGCGGGGCATCCCTTTCGGGTTTTAACCATGTGCAGGCACTATCGAAGTATTGCGAGGTGTATA
>JAPPAB010000185.1 GCA_026705765.1 Gemmatimonadota bacterium | reverse complement strand
GATGATGGGTTTAATGGTCGCCATTGGAATGCTGGTCGATCCAGCCGTCGTGGCTCTGGAAAATATTTATCGCAGGCGTTTTGATGTAGGCGACGGCACGCGAACCGCAGCGATTGAGGGCAGCCGCGAAATCGGCATACCCGTACTGGCGGCGGCACTGACGACGATATGTGTATTTGTACCCCTCATATTTATTTCGGGATCGTACAATACAATGTGGATGCGCGATTTTGCCATCACCGTATGCATTGCAGTCGTAGCCGCACTATGCGTGGCTTTAACACTCATCCCCCTGGCCTGCTCCCGAGCATTTTCAAATGCGGGTACTCGCGTCGATCTCTTCTTAAAAATTGGATTGGGCACTTTATTTGCCACAGGCGCGGCGTATCTCATTTACCAGCAAGGCATAGTCGAATCCGCTAACTGGCTCAAAGATAACACCCTGTGGATTTTGGGCGGGCTTTCAACCGTGCCAATAGGCGCATGGATCGCGCTGGGCGCATTTGTTGCCACAACCGGCTATATCTATTTCCGGTTTCGACATCTTGGCCTCAAAGGTGTTTACACGCGTGTAATTAGCACAACCCTGCACTATCGCTGGACCACCGTTGTCGTCGCTACATTTATCCTCTTTGGCGGCATATACATTTTCACCAAAATTGAAGTACAGCGCTATCGCTATCAACCCGATCGCATGGTGGGCTATATGGTGGAAATGCCGCGAACTTACGATATCGACGACGCACTCGCGCTTTTCAAACAAATTGAAGCCATTATCATCCCCCAAAAGGAAGAACTGGATATCGAAGCGATAAAAACGCGATTTAGCACCCGACGCGGCAATACGATTTATCTGTACTTAAAACCCGTCGAAGAAAGCCCGTTGAGCACAGATGATGTGAAAAAAAAGGTAAGTGAGTTGCTGCCCAAAGACATCCCGGGCGTGCGTTTTAAGGCGGGCTTCAGACGAGGTGGTAGCAGTGGCACGGGCGTCGGGGTAGAAATCAAAGGCAGGAACCCCGAAGTGCTGGCTATCCTGGCTGAAGATATTCGGCTGCGAATGGACGATATTGAGGGCATTCACGACGTGGAAACCAGCCTGGAAAGTGGCACAGAAGAAATCAGGGTCTCGGTGAGGAGAGAACGCGCGCAACAATACGGCCTTTCACCGCAGCAAATAGCCACAACTGTTGCCACGGCATTGGGGGCACGCGGAAATAGCAAATTCAAAACGCCGGATGGAGAAATCGATATTGCGCTGCAATTGCGAGAAGAAGACCGCGCCACACTGGACCAACTCAAAACCCTCTCCTTTGAAAACAACCGGGGCAATATGATTGCATTTGCCAGCCTGGCCGATTTTGAATTGACCAAAGGTCCCCAATCCATCGAGCGTCAGGATCGAATGTCAACTGTAACCGTATTTGCAAACACGGAAGCATCGGAAGTTCAAAAGGTCGGTTATGAAATGCGCGACCGCATGGATGCCATCCCATTGCCCAATGGGTATAGCTGGCAGATGGATCGGCGGTTCCGCTATATGGCCTCAGAAGAGGGCGAAACCAATTTCACCATGATTTTCGCAGCACTGCTCATTTATCTGATCATGGCTTCTCTATTTGAATCGTACATCCATCCATTTACCATCATGTTTTCGATCAGCTTTGCATTTATAGGTGTCGCATTGGGACTTTACATATTCGGTATTGCGCTGGACAGCAATGCGACTTATGGGTTGCTCATTTTGTTTGGTATTGTGGTCAACAACGGCATTGTATTAATCGACCACATCAATCGCTATCGCAAGCAAGGATTATATCGAAGAGATGCGATCTTGCGCGGCGGGCAGGACCGCCTGCGTCCCATTTTGATGACCGCAACCACGACCATCCTGGGGCTTACGCCGCTGGTTATCCCGATGATTTACGGCAATGCCGAAGGCAATGCCAGGCGTTGGGGACCAATTGGTCTGGTCATTATTTCTGGTCTCTCGATCTCTACTATCCTCACGCTCGTCATCTTGCCCACCATATATTCGCTCATGGACGACCTGTCGGGATATACAAAGCGGATTGTAGCCGTGGCAAAAAGAGCCTGAACCGCATCAACATCAAAAAAGCGCTGTGCAGAATGATCTGCACAGCGCTTTGTCATGTACTAAAACAGATAGCCTACTCGCCAAGTGAAATATCTACGGAAGGGCGCAATGCCGCACAGGTTTGAAGCACGGGATGGATGGGATGGGTAAGGAATGCCTCGAAAACCTTTCCATCGAGGTCTCCCCCTGTATCAATCGCGACAAAAGCTTGTTGCGTGAGCAAATAGTCGAAGCGGGGTGCCCATTTGCGCGCGCCCAAACGCGCGGTTGTCGAACAATTGTCAATCATATAAGCCACGCCGCGATAGTGCATATAGGGATTGAGTGAATCCACACTCTCGATAACAGATTCATTGGCAATCTCGGACCAGGCGTGACCTTTTTCAGAGAGAATATCGCATTGCGCCACCATAACCGCGCAATAAACACCTGCGGTAAACGGATTGACGGGAATATCTTCTTCAACTCGCCGGGCGCGCACGCTCTTGCCCACCTCCCACATGCGCGTGCCGTCAATCTTCCCCATAGGATAACGCTCAAAGCGTTTATTCGCCGCGATCACACTGCGGATTTCATCGCCGCTTGCAACGTCATCATAGATCTCGAGCAGAACTTCAGACGCCGGATGATAAGATGCGCAATAGGCTTTCTCAAATTCGGCCTTGCCCGCATCGTCAAAACCCTCGTACACCGCGAGAATACCCTGCTTGGAAATGATTTTTGAAATGGGACCAGTAATGGACTCGCACGATTCATTAAAAGCGTCTTCCTCGCCCATCCCCTGAAATGTATAGCGGCGGTAAAGACATTCCACCACCCCGTGTACAGCGCCGAGAAGGATACCGCGCTCGCCATAGATATCGGAGAGATATTCCTGTTCCAGTGTGGTCTGAAACGTAAAAGGCGCGCCGAGTGCAATAGACCATCCAAGAGCAACATCAGTAGCATTGCCATCGATATCCTGCACCACGGCAAACGAGGCATTGATGCCCGCGCCATTGACTTCTTTACCCTGTTCGTACAGACGGCGCACAGAAGGCCCCATGCCTTTCGGACAAACGGCGATCACATTTACATTGTCGGGAAATTTAGTCCCCATAGTTTTCATGTGACCGAGCAAAAACCCATGTGACAGACCGAGCGTAGCTCCGGGTTTGAGGCGGTCAAAAATAGCCTGATGATTCTCCGCCTGCGCCGCATCGGCGATGAGCAAAAGCACCAGATCCGATTCCGCGATGACCTGATACATCTCCCCCAAAGTGCCATTAGCTTCGGTAAAACCGGCAGCTTCGGCATCTTCAACCGAGGAAGAGCCAGGCCGCAGCCCCACTTTGACCTTGACCCCTGTGCCTTCCAGAGATTCGCGCAGATTTTGTGCCTGCGCAGGCCCCTGTGATCCCCAGCCGATCACGCCAATCTGGTTAACATCTTTGAGGGCCTCTGGCAATTTGTGGAAAAGATCGCGCCCACCACGCACAATCCTTTCTCGCGTGCCAGCCAGATCAATAGTTTCGGTTTCAAAAACATTGCTGATAAAATCCAAATTCATGAGAAACTCCTTAACGGTAGGTATTAATAGTTTGCCGATTGCAAAAAGCAAAGTATAAACTATATTTAAAAAAGAAAAGACTTGTATTAAAAGCAACTAAATTCACCAAACAGGTTGTCTCTATGGCTGAAACATTCGATACAGCGATACTAAACCGCGCGACAGATATAGCCGAAGGACTCTATCCGCATCAGGTAGAAGGCATAGCGTTTTTGATGGGACGGCGGCGATCAATCTTAGCCGATGACATGGGACTGGGCAAAACCCGGCAGTCCGTAATTGCGATGTCACAAACCGAACCTCATGGACCGTATCTGGTAATTTGCCCAGCGACAGTGAAGCGCAATTGGGAGAGAGAAATTGCGATTGTTCTACCCCGTGTACATACGTGGATTATTGGACCGGACGATCCACCTGAGGCTGGATTTGAGGGCTGGGCGATTATCAATTACGACATCCTGGGCAAGCACATCGATGCGTTATGTGCACTGGGATGGAAAGGCGTAGTCTTTGACGAGGCGCATTATTTGAAAAACCATCGCAGTCAGCGGCACAAATTTTCTATGCAACTGGTGAGGCAATTACCTGAAGAGACCGTAGTGCATCTCTTGACAGGCACCCCCCTGACGAGTCGGCCAAGGGATCTCTTCCCATTGCTACAACTTGCTCGACACGCACTGGGACGCAGCTTTATGGGATTTGCAAAACGGTATTGCGATGCGTATAAGGGAGAATATGGCTGGGTAACAGATGGCGCGAGCAATATCGAAGAACTAACCGTACACTTACACGGGATTATGTTGCGGCGGACGAAGAATCAAGTCCTGGATCTGCCACCTAAGATACGGACCTGGTTGGATGTAGATGTATCGAGTAGAGTCGCGCATCGAATGAGCATAGCCGTCCTGGAACTGCTACAAAAATATTCTCGGCGAAATGTGCGAGAGACATTAGAAGAATCCCCATTCTCTGAAGAACGGGGGCGCGCCCTGGGGCAGTTGACAAGGGCAAGACTTCGATTGGCAACTTCCAAAGTGCGAACGACATTGCCCTTTGTAGAAAATGTAGTAGATCAGGGAGAAAAAGCGATAGTATTTTCGTGCTTCTTGCGTCCACTGGAAATTTTAAAAACAAAATTCGGCGACAAGGCCGTGGTCATTACAGGTGAAGTACCGGTAGCACAAAGGCAAGAACGGGCAGATCGGTTTCAGGAAGACGATGACGTGCGATTATTGCTGGCAAATATCACAGCAGGCGGCGTGGGACTAAATCTGACAGCGGCTCGCCAGGTCATTTTTAACGATCTGGACTGGGTACCCGTCAACCACTGGCAAGCCGAAGATCGGGCTTATCGCATTGGGCAGACGGATATGGTAAATGTGACGTATATGATTGGACGTGATACAGTCGATACATTTGTACGCACAGTACTGGAAACAAAAGCGGACTTGATCGATCAAATGGTAGAAGGCCGCGCACTGCCCGAAGACTTCCATCGCGATGTAATGGGTGAAATGCGACGCATCATGGATGTGTTGCAACCCGGAGTAGATGCCTTGCCCGGAGATATAAACAGCGCACAAGTGGGCGAAGTGTTGCGCGAGGCAAGCGCAGCCTTTCGTGAAGCGCATACAGAGGCATTTGGCATAGGTGAACCGGTTGAACGCCAACAACCATCGCAAGAAGCTATTGAAATTCTGGCGCGAGTATTGAGTGGACCCAAAATTACAAAGTATCGCGCGGAGAGTTCATCGCGGCCAGGGGCTTTTTACGAATTGGAAGTAGATGGAAACGATGTATCCTGTGCCTGCCGCGGATTTCAATACAGGGGAAATTGTCAGCATTCACGCGCATTGAAGGCCGCACTTGTGAAAGGAGAAAATTTGCCTGAAGGATTCCGTGAGGTAGGTTCTTGAACACAAAACAAGTCAGGCATTTCTCTCTTCGCCTAAAGCATCTATCAAACGATCTACATGATCAAAACCATTGCAGATATGGGTAGAAACGCGCATCCAGTAAACGTCATCGCTCTTTGCAATAGGCACAGTAATCCGATATCGCTCATCAAGATCCAGATCGTCGAATCCAGAAAGATGAAAAGCCGAGATCGATCCAGATAAATCTGGCACGGAAGGCGTAAGCAATTTTGCCCAACCAGTTTCAGCCAAACGACCTCGCAGGTACGCCGCCAGTTGTTGCCCCCGTTCTCGAATTCGCTTTTTGCCAACCGCCTCTTGAAATTCAATCGCTGCGCTCACCGCTGCAAAACACGCCTGATCCCGGGTACCCCAGTTCTCAATACCCCACATAAACGGACGGTCATTGATCCGCAAAATGCCGTCTGCCCCCTTCTTCACGCCTTCCTGGCTATATCCCCAACTCACAACAACGTGATTGAGTCGCTCCTGCATCGAAGGCGAAACATAGAGAAAACCTGTGCCTTTGGGCGCACAGAGCCATTTGTGGCAATTGCCACCGTAAAAATCGCAGCCGAAGTCCTGTAAGTTTAGCGGAATCATCCCCGGGGCATGCGCACCATCTACTGCAATCAGCGCACCGCGGTCGTGCGCCAGTCGGGCCAGTGCTCTAATCGGAGTAATCAGCCCCGTGCGGGTGGTGATATGGCTGCAAAAAACCAGCCTTGTACGATCTGTAAATTCATCCTCAAAAACATTCAGAATATCTTCAGGGTGCTCGGGAGGAATGGGGATCTGGACGCGCTTGACCACCACGCCATAGCGGCGCTCTGCCAGATGCAAGCAGTTGTCAATCGCACCGTATTCCTGATCTGAAGCCAGAATTTCATCGCCCGGACGCCAATCCAGCCCATGCACCACCATGTTGATAGCCATAGTAACATTGGTGGCAAAAGCAATATCCTCTGACGGCGCATTGATAAACGCCGCCAGATGGACGCGAGAATTATCTACAACGCTATTGTATTCCGCTCGATGTCGCGTAGGGTTGCGTTCAACATCCTCCAATATTTCCAGCATCTTCTCAAACACGGGTCTGGGCTGTGAACCAAAAGAGCCAGTATTGAGATAAACTTCATCCGGCGCAATCATATACTGCTTGCGAATCGACTCCCAGTAAGCCTCCTCCGCCACCGAAGTCGGCCAGGCCGTGCGGATATGGTCCACAGATACCTCCTACGCCGAGGATCGCGCTTTGTACCATGCGAGAACGGCAAGAATGAGAGGAACGAGGCCAAAGAGAACCATGAGAATCCCATTGATCTGATAAGCATCGTATTTGAGATAGCGAATGCCGACAAAAATAATTGAACACCAGGCCATCACGGCATAAAAGAGCAGATTGAAGCGGATATACTTCAAAATGAGAAAAGCCATAATCACCCAATATGGAATACTCTTGGCGAGAAGAATACCCGCGTGATAAAAGTCTTTCGCTGGCGAAACCACAGATTGGAAGATGAGCACGAGCAATGCAACGAGAATCACCAGATTTATCTTCCCTATCACGCGCCAAAAGACAAACAGAATACCGAGAATGGCAAAGGGAGCTATGAGCATACTGTTGACTTCGTCGATAAGTTCCCCAAATGCGGGGAAATAGCTATTGATTTCAGGGGGCCTGCCACCACCTGCGACGAGATAATCGCCGAGATAGGTGAGATTGATATAAGACGAAAAAATGCTATTCCCTCTGGTAATCCCAAAATAGCAGACAGCGAGAAAGGCAACCTGCCACCAGAGAGCTGGGCTATTTATCTTCAGGCGAAGCACATCAATCCAATCGGAGAATTGCATCTCCTGGGGACGTTCGCGACGATACATCGTATCGCCAAAAGCACAAAGAAGAAAAACCATAATCGCAGCAGTAACAAGCCCTATGACGAAGCCAATGAGTTTATCCCCGAGAAAAGTACTCATCGCCTCACTGGTATTATAACCAGCGTAGAACGCAGGTAGATTATTGAGTGTTGTGAGCAAATAACACACACCCGCCAGAATGCCAACCCAAAGGGGTAATCGCCAGTTGACATGTCCATCGCGATAGGCGCGTAAAAAGAAAATAATGGCGAGTACGGCCGTGGCCAGAACTGCGATTGTCGAGACAGTAGAGACAATCGTGCTTTTTGCTGTGCGTTCCCGCAATTTCCTCAAAAACTCTTCGGGTGCTTTGTAGTATGCGTTTGTCTGACCGACTTGATCGCCCTGTACAGAGGCAATAATGCGAAATTCTCCCTCTTCAACTTTGATATCCGTGCGCTCCCACACAAAACTGTGATCCATTCTGTTTTCGCGCTTTTGCGAACGGGCTTCAAGGCGTTTGTAGAGGTCCGTATCTGTCACATCGCGCTGTAAATAATCGGACAGAAAAGCCTCGGCAATCTCTTGCGCATCTTCCGTACTGAGTTCTGCACCCTCCCGATTTTCGGGGACATAATGCGATATGCGGCAAAAATCGCCATTGCCATCAATACTGATGGTGAGTTCTTCCTTTTCCAGAGGTTTGAACCAGCGCACCCGCCAGCGCCACGAGGCTGTATTCTCAGCAGCGAGCGTGTCTGCACGCGCCAGATCGACATTTCGGATAAGATGTGTAAAATGGCCGGATCCAAAACCGCTGGAAAATGACGTGGTGCGTTGATAGCCTTCCAGATTAAGCCCAAGTTGACGCCGGATATCCTCTGCCTTCTCAATCGCCTCGGCCCGCGTAATAATGGACTCCCGAGCGTATTTGGCAAATCCCGGGAGGTCGGATATGAAATACACGGACCAACCGATCAGACCGAGAACCCCAAAGACGACGAGACCACTTTTAGGAATGAGATAATCCGAAGGGGTCTTGCGCTCGACCTCGGGTTCAGGAGGTAGTTCGGGTTCAGTAATCGGTGTTTCAGATACTGGCTCCTCTGGCACCTCAGGGAGCGACACCTCCTCGGGCTCCTCAATCTCTTTATAGCGTCCTGTAATCACACCAAAAATAGCGGGAATCGCCGGAATAAAAATAATCGCAACCGCCAAGATGCCCGAGACCTTGAAGTAGAGACTGTCGGACTGCACCATCGGATAGATGCCGAGAAAGCAATTGTACACATAATGCGAAATAATCGTTGCCCAAACGCCGTAGCGCAAAAACACAATACCAAAGATAACGCCAACCACGGTGAGTTCGAGACCGCGAATATAAATAGGCTCCTGCGGATAATTCGCGTGCAAAAATGCCCACACAATCGCGGGAATGAGCACGGCCAACCAGGTCTTTTTTAAATACCGAATAAGCAGGGAAATGGCGAGCAGACGGAAGAAAAATTCTTCCATCGTTGCGGCGAGAAGACCGATAAGCAGGGGATAAATCCACGGCAAGTAAGTACTATACGTATTGCTGTACTGTGTCATCGCCGCGGGAGACCAGACCCCCAGATAATCATTGCCCAAAATGTAAAAGATGGTTACGTATCCCAGATGGGCAAATGCAAGCCCATAACCGACAAGGGTGACATGCGCAAAATTCGCAGATCGCCAGCCGCGCAGAGACAGTCGCGCGAGTGGATTTTTCCAGCCTTCCACATCCTGGGCGGCAGCCCCTCCGGCTGTACCGGATAACGCAATAATAACCCCACTGAGCACAGCACTCAACAGCCCACCGAAGATAAAGGTGAGAATAAAGGAAACAAATGACTGCGTGGTATCGTAACCAAAGCGCGTGATCGGATACCCATTGACGGCACCGAGGAAAGTGGTAGCGGCCACGAGAATACCCACGCCAAGAGCAGCGCGCCATATCAATGTGCGCTGGCGATATTTACGCACGAGCACCACAACCATTGCAATGCCCAGTGCAAAAAAGAAAACCGACGCAATATTGGTGAGCAGACCAGCACGCGAGCGAATTTCTCGATAATTGCGGGAAAAAGTTTCGGGCACTTTGAGATATTCGGCAAAATACCCCGCTTTGTCACCCTTAACCGTAACGCTCAAACGGTAGTGCCCATCATCGCCCACGACAAAATCTTTTTTGCGAAAAGAAAAAGTGTGATCCATTCGATTGGGGCGCTCAATACTCGACGCTTCGATAGGTTCGTATTCATCGAGTTGAAAGCCCTGCACATCGATCAGAAAGGTTTCCGCAATGACGCGGGCATCTTCTTCTGAAAGACTCGCGCCTTCGTCAGACTCCAGAATGCTGTGCGTAAACCCTACAATGCGCCCGCCGGGATCAATACGCACGCGGAGTTCTTCTTTTTGAAGTGGCTTAAACCAGCGGATATTCCAATACCATACCGAGACCCACTCGCGCACGAGTTGATTGGCCTCCTCAAGACCCAGAGTGCGTTCGAGAAAAACCTGGGGTAGGCTGGAGTACGAGAAGACCTGAGCACTTTCGTAATCTGTGAGATCGTAACCCAGACGGTGAAGATACGCTTCAGCAGATTGATATGCCTGTTCGCGATCAACGCGAAAATTGAGCGAAGCAACGGGAAGCGCGCGGTCGAAAAACTGGATATAACATGTAAGACCGAGCGCCCCTGCGATCAGGAAGCAAACGATCCATAAGGCATCGCGTCGGGTCATAGAATCCTCCTTTTAGAGTTTTGCCCTAACATAACGAGATGAGATGCCAAAAACAAGGGGTATGATTCGTTAAATTTGCTTGACACTAAAAAGACACCTTGTTAAATTTCCGACCCTTGCATGGAATTTTGAAGATTAATTGAACCTGGGGTAGTAGCTCAGTCTGGTTAGAGTACCGGCCTGTCACGCCGGTGGTCGCGGGTTCGAGCCCCGTCTACCCCGCCATCTCTCTGAAAAGCTCGACGCATATCTTGTGTCGAGCTTTTTGGCGTGTACTATTTGGGAGGAAAAGTTAAAAATTTATGTCAGTTGAAAGATTGTACAACAGAATCAAAAACTCGTCACCATTTAAGGACCTATCGCAAAAACTGGAATCGGGAGAGCGGGTCATAACCATGCGTGGAGGATCCGGATCGCTATCGGCATTTGCCATCGCGTGGATTGAGGAAACCGTACCTGGCCCGGTGGTAGTCGTATGTGCAGATGAGGACCGCGCCGAGGCACTGCGCAATGATTTAGAGCGGCTATTAGACGAAGAACATGTAGGCTACTTTCCAGGTTGGGATGTAGCCCATTTTGACGGGCGTTCGCCGCACCTCGATGTCGTGGGCTTGCGGATGGAAGCGCTGGACCAGCTACGCCGGGTGGCCAGCGGCATTGTGGTCACACCCATCGAAGCGCTAATGGGACACACTTTGCCCCCGGACCTCTTTGACTTGAGTGTAAAATCGCTTCATCTGGAACAGGAAACATCGCCCCTACAACTGGCAGACCATCTGGTAGAAATCGGATATGAACGGGTAACAACTGTGGAGGGCGTGGGACAATTTGGGATGCGCGGCGGCATCCTGGATGTTTGTTCGTTTGGCAACGCGCATCCGGTCAGACTGGAGTTTTGGGGCGATGAAATTTCATCCATCCGAGCATTTGACTTTAGCACGCAGCGGTCTATCGAGCAAATGGAGAAAACGCGCATTTTACCCTGTCGGGAAAGCGTACTTCCGCTGACAATGGCGGACATTTATCTGGAAAATCTGGAAATAGCAGAACGGGATCTGGGCATTGAGTTGCCCGAGGTGCGAAACTTATTGGAACGCGAAGGCATTTTTGAAGGACAGGAACATTATCTGAGTGTGTTATACGGCGAGCGAACGGGTTTGTTGGATTACATACCCAAAGGATGCTGGCTCGTCCTCGATGACCCGGATAGCATCGCTACCGCCGCGGATAACGCCTGGCACGCGTGTGTGCAAATTGCACAGAAACAAAAAAAGCGGCGAGCGGAAACAGAACCCTTGCCAGCGCAATGTGTACTCCGACAACCGGAAATCGTCCTTCGACAATTGGAACACATGCCCAGAGTCTTGAACCGCGCACTGGGAGGGGCATCTGAGGAAGTGGTGGATTTGAGCGGACAGAGTGGGCGACACTACGAAGGCCATGTACAACTGTTAAAAGAGGATTTGCGAAAGCACTGGTTGGACGCTTATGAAGTGGTCATTCTGTGTGAAAGTGATGGGCAAAAAGCGCGGCTGGAAGAAATTTTGGAAGAAAGTGCCGATGTGGTCTCCCTATACGTGGGCACACTACAATCCGGATTTACATACCGCCCTGGCAAAGTCTTTTTGATCAATGACCACGAAATTTACAGCCGCGTACATCGCAGACGGCGGTATCGACGTTTTCAAGACGCACACCCCATCAAGACCATATCCGCTCTTCAGCGCGGCGATTTTGTCGTACACGTAGATCACGGAATCGGTCGGTTTGAAGGCGTGAAGCGAATTGAAATAGGCCGCATGTCCAGCGATTGCCTCACCATTGGATATCGGGATGGAGATCGGGTTTTTGTACCAGTGGATCAGATGAATCAGGTGCAAAAATATTCGAGCCAGGATAGCATAGTACCCGTATTGAGCAAATTGGGCACAGTGGCCTGGGAGCGGCTAAAGGAAAAGACGCGCAAAGCCATATTCAAAATGGCGGCAGAACTCGTGTCATTATACGCCGAACGCAAGGCGCAACCGGGCATGGCATTTTCGCCTGACGGATCAGAAATGAACGCACTGGAAGCCTCGTTTCCCTATCGCGAAACCCGGGATCAACAAGAAGCGATTGACGCCGTGCGAAAAGATATGGAAGCGCAATCTGCCATGGACCGGTTGGTTTGTGGCGATGTGGGATATGGCAAAACAGAAGTGGCGATTCGCGGGGCATTTAAGGCAATTTTAGATGGCAAACAAGTAGCAGTGCTCGCCCCCACAACCATATTGGCGCAACAACATTATCGCACATTTTGTGAACGGTTTTCCGAATTTCCCGTCCATATAGCGGTCTTGAGCCGCTTCCGCACGCGGGCCGAACAGATGCGAACCCTCGAGGCAATGAAGAAAGGCACCGTAGATATTGTGGTGGGCACGCATCGGTTGTTGTCAAAAGATGTCAACTTCAAATCCCTCGGCCTTCTGGTCATAGACGAAGAACACCGCTTTGGGGTGCGGCACAAAGAGCGGTTAAAAGAAATGCGGCGCCTGGTAGATGTGTTGACACTTACCGCCACACCCATTCCGCGCACCCTGCACATGTCGCTGATGGGCGCACGCGATATGTCTGTCATACAAACCCCGCCCAAAGACCGCTTGCCAATTCAGACCGAAGTGCTGGCTTTTGAAGAAGACCGCATTGCCGAAGCGATCTTGCGAGAAGTAGATCGCGGTGGACAGGTTTATTTTGTCCACAATCGGGTTCAATCCATGCACGCGATGATGGGCTTTCTCACCCGCCTGCTACCGCAGGTGCGTTTTGGTATGGGACATGGACAAATGCCCGAGCGACAACTCGAAAAAGTGATGATGGACTTTTTCGAGCACAAATACGATGTTCTGGTCTCGACCATGATCGTGGAATCCGGGCTGGACATTCCCAACGCGAACACGCTAATCGTAAATCGAGCAGATCGTCTGGGATTGGCGCAGTTGTATCAATTGCGCGGCCGGGTTGGGCGGTCAAATAAGCGGGCATATGCGTATTTATTCGTGCCGTCGTGGCAAGCACTCAGAAAACCAGCGGTGAGGCGATTGCGCGCCATAGAAGAATTTTCGGATTTGGGATCGGGTTTTCACATTTCAATGCGAGACATGGAAATTCGGGGCACGGGCAACTTGCTCGGCGCGCAGCAACACGGACATATAGCAGCTGTGGGATTTGATTTGTACACGCGCCTTTTGGACGAAGCCGTGCGGCAAATTAAGGGCGATGAGACCGAACCTGCGATTGAACCAGATGTACAGATATCCGTATCATCGTATATTCCAGACGACTATATTCCAGATGCGGATCAAAAAATGCAGTTTTATCAAAGATTGGGCCAGATCAGGCGAACAGTAGAAGTCCTGGCGATTGAGGAAGAACTCGCAGATCGCTTTGGTCCTTTGCCCGAACCCACATCCGCATTATTAGACATATTACAGGTCAAAATTTTGGCTCGCCAACTCAGATTGTCGCAATTGCAAATCGGACAGACCATGATAATGACCCTGTCGCCAGACAAACCGCTGATGCGAACAGATATTGAACATATGGTGACACAGTCGCCACTCCCCCTGGAATTTGCCCTGGGAGAACCGCCAAAAATCGAAGTAGCGCTAATTGGAAAGGGACCGCAATCGCGGTTAGAATCGGCTAAAAATGTGTTGCAGAGCCTAATTTGAAGGCGTATATTCGATTACTTGGAACCTTTTTTATTGCCAATAGTTTAGAGCCACATGCGGGGATATGATCGCAATGGGAGATCGCGTTTTGAAACGGACGCGGTATTTAAAAATCGGTCTAATAATCTGCCTGATTGGCATGTGGGGGTGCGATAAGCCACAAAAAGTTTCCATCGTGGCGCAAGTGGGAAATCGCCATCTGACCAAAGAGGCATTGGAGAGGCGTATTCCCTCTCCGTTTGCAGGAACAATCTCGCCAAAAGAAAAACAAAGACTGGTCGAAAATTGGATCGAGGAAGAACTCCTCTATCGAGAAGCCATAAGACAAAAACTCGATCGAGATCCCGAACTGTCAGATCGCATTGATCGCGCTGTTCGGCAACTATTGGCGAGCGAATTGATGGCACGCACACACGCACGCGATGCCGAAGTCTCAGAGGATGAAATTCTCACCTATTACGAAGAACATCGTGCAGATTTTGAGCGCGACCAACTCGAACTCAGAGTGCGGCATCTCATAGTGGCAGACCGGAATGCACAAACTCGGGCGTGGGTACGCCTGCAAAAAGGCGAATTTTTTGAACAGGTGGCGCGCGAAGTCTCAATCGATCAGTCGGCTATAAATGGTGGCGATCTGGGATATTTTACCGAAGATATGGTCAACCCTTCTTTTTGGGCGGCATGTTGGGATGCCAAATTGGGACACCGGATACGCGCGCGCACTGAACTGGGCTACCATATCATTGAGGTAATGGATCGAAACGACGAGGGTTCAATACGCGACCTGGTCGATGTGCGCGACGAGATACAGCAACGCATCCTGGCCGAGCGCCGCCGCGAACAACGCGCCAAATTGATTGCCGAACTCAAAGAACAGATTGAATGGTCAGTAGATTGGAAGCAATTGAATAATACAAGGTGAGGAACGTCTCACCGATTTGAAGGAATTTATCGACATGAAAACGCTGCTTATCAACTTGCTGATTGGGGTATTCCTGCTCGCGGGCACAGCGCGTGCAGAGCCTGTCTTAGTAGATAAAATTATAGCGGTAGTAGATGACAAAATTGTATTGCGGTCTGATGTGGAGAACAAGCTGCGGATGGAGTTGATTACTCGAAAAATCGATGTGCGAACCGTGCCACAGGCAGAGCTTGAAAATATGTTTAATAAGGTGCTGGAAAATGAAATTCAGCGCAACTTATTACTGGTCAGAGCGCGAGAAGACAGCATAGAGGTAGATGACGAGCGCGTGGAAGAAATGGTGCGAGCGCAGGTTCGTCAGTTTAAGGAACAATTTGGCACAGCAGCTTTTGTCGAAGAATTAAAAAAAGCGGGGTTGACCGAGCGACAGATGCGAGACAGATTTAGAGAGCAGTTTCGCAACCAGTATTTGGAACAGAGTATGTATGGACTGCTGTCACAGCAGGTCAGCGTATCGCCCCGGGATATAAAGGAATTTGAAGAAAAATACCGCCGAGGCGAGTCAGATTTCGTGTCGTTGAGCCATATTTTTGTAGAACCTACCGCATCGACAGAACAGCAGGACAAAATTCGCCCCCAGGCAGAAGCGATCTTAGAGCGTATTCGAGCAGGTGAAGATTTTGCAGCACTGGCAAAAGAATACTCACAGGACCCGGGCAGCGCGTCTCAAGGTGGGGATCTGGGCTTTTTTGGACGCGGAACCATGGTACCTGCATTTGAAGACGTTGCCTTTAGTCTCAAAGTCGGTGAGGTGAGCGGCCTCGTACAATCGCAATTTGGCTTCCACATCATTCGCGTTGAAGAAATCTCGGACGATCAGGTGCGAGCGCGTCACATTTTGTTTTTGCTACAAAAAGACGAAAAAGCCGGCCAGCAAAAGGCACTGGCGTTGTATCAACAGATTAAAGACGGAGCGGATTTTGCCGAACTTGCACGCGAGCATTCCGACTATGAAGAAACAGCATCTCGCGGCGGATTTTGGAGGGACGACATTCCCAAGCCCAACCTTCCACCCGAAATCGCAGATGTGGTGCGCGCACTCAAGCCGGGTGATGTGAGTTTGCCCGTAAAAATGGAAGGCGGCTGGAATCTATTCCGAATCAATGACGATGCCACTGCATTAGAGAAATTTGCTCAAGAAGAGCGCTTGCAGGAATTATTCCGCGAGAAACTTGCGGAAACGCGGGCAAAATTATATGTGGATGTGCGGTTGGAATAGGATGGTATGAGATTAGATATCTATCTAAATACGTGTTGTCTGGTGCGGCGACGTTCAGAGGCCAAGCGGGCGTGTGGCAATGGCATTGTGACAGTAGATGGGCAAGAGGCCAAAGCGAGTCGCACTCTGCGCGCCGGACAGAGGGTATGCATTGCATTTTCCGATCGCCTATTAGAGTTCGAAGTACTGGCGATTCCACAGGGCAATGTGTCGCGGAAGCGAGCACCTGAATATTATCGCGTTATTCGAGATGAGGCACGGGCACCAGAATTTTTTTGAGACGCATCCCCTCACCACTCAGAAAAGTAGAAAGGTCAAGGTCGGCACGGGCTGGCCGTTTTTCATTTTATGCCAACTACTGAGGCAACACCTTATAGCCGCTTAGCGACCATTTACGACCATGTGATGCGACACGTAGATTACGTACATTGGGCACATTATGTGTCGTCATTGCTCGCACGACACAAGATCAAACCCAATCGAGTCCTGGACCTGGCCTGTGGAACGGGCAGTCTGGCAATTGAGCTATACCGCCAGAAGTTCGATGTAATAGGTGCGGATGGATGCAGGGAAATGCTGGATGTCGCTGTAGATAAAACGCGGAAGTTGCGCTATCCCATTCCCTTTTACCATCGCAATCTACTCGATTTGAGCGATTTGCCCCCGTGCGATACCGCGTTGTGTTTGTACGATAGCATCAACTATTTGATGTCACCCGAAAAGATCGCGCGTGCGTTGGAAGAAGTACACCGCATTGTAAATCTCAACGGTATCTTTGTAGTCGATATCTGTACAGAGAGCAATTCGAGGCAATACTTTAGCAATATGCAGTCAGAAGATTCGGGAGATGGATTTTCATATCGACGACACAGCTATTACGAGAAAGGTGTGCAATACAACAAATTTGATATTCATTTTGAAGACACGGATGAAGTGGTCAAAGAAGTACATCAACAGCGCATCTATTCTCTGTCGGTGATCGAAGAAATTGTGGATAAATCGCCTTTTGAAATGGTGGGAGCATACGGTGGGTTTGGGTATGCACCACCGACAGATTTTTCGGATCGGGTGCATTTTGTTCTAAGAAAACAGTTCAATTACTGCTGAAGCAGTTGTACATCATGTCTGTAATTAAATTACAAAACGTATGTGTCGAGCATTGGGAACAACCGATATTGGTCGATGCCAACATAGAGATCAATCAGGGCGAATTTGTCTATCTGGTTGGACAGACCGAGGCGGAAAAGCGCGCGATACTCGAACTGATTATATTTGCGGAATTGCCCCGTTCGGGCGTGGTATCTGTGGGAGAGTACGACTCGCGGCAAATTCGAAAAACGGATATCCCTCAATTGCGACGACAAGTGGGTGTCGTATTTCAAGACTTCAAATTATTGCACCATCGCACAGTTTATGAAAATGTGGCCTTCGCCCTTGAAGTAACAGGTGTTTCGCGACGCTGGATCAAGCGCAAAACACAGGCAATATTGTCAGATGTGGATTTGTTGCACAAACGCAATGCGTATCCAGATGAGTTGTCGGGTGATGGGCGACTACGGGTGGCAATTGCGCGGGCACTGGTGAATGATCCCCTTGTCTTGTTGGCAGATGAACCAACCGCTAATTTGGATACCGACGCAACAGAGCAGGTGATGGCTATTTTTAAAAAGATGAATGCGCGCGGAATAGCTGTGATCATAGCGACACGTGAAGCAGTGCAAGAAAACCAATATCCCTGGCGAATATTGCAGTTGGAAAATGGCGTTGTTGAGCAAGTCACAAACTGAGCAAATGGAAAAGTGAGATGAGTCTGGTATTGCGCGAGGCATGGCAAGGAGTTGTGCGGACGAGAATCGCAGGTGTGATTTCTGTGGCGACCATTGGAGCATCGCTGCTGGTATTGGGATTCCTTTGGCAGGTCATCGAAAGTGGGAACGCGCTGGTTGATCGGCTGCGCGCGCGGGTAGAGATAGACATTTACTTAAAAGATGGCATTTCACCTCAGCGCATATTGGCATTGCGGCGCACGTTAGAAGCAAGACCCGAGGTGGCCGGAATTATGTATGTAGATCAAGACGCGGCTGCCAGAGAATTTCGGTCACGATTTGGCCTGGGTACGGTCGATGCGCTTTCGAGCAATCCATTGCCCGCTTCGCTCAGAGTACGTATCTCGCCCGGTGAGAATATGCCGCGCCGCGCTCGGGCTGTTGCAAGATCTGTAACCGGTCACAGTGCTGTAGAAGGTGTAAATGTGGGTGAAGCTTGGGCGAATTCTTTAGAGCATTTTATTAAAGTAATTACCGGCATTGGACTCGCTCTTGGGTGTATCCTGTGTTTTGCGTGTGCATTTGCAATAAGCCATGCGACCAAATTGATGGTACTGGCGCAGCGCGATGCCATTGGGATTATGCGGTTGGTCGGCGCAACGGATATAACTGTGTGGATGATCTTTGAGGCTGGAGGTGCAATACTGGGCTTTGTCGGTGGATTTTTAGCCCCCCTGATGTTGGCTTATATATCACCGTGGTGGGCTGTTCGCGTACCGGGTTTGACAGTCACACCAACGATTGAACTGACACTCTGTCTGATAGCATTGGGTACTGTACTGGGCGCAGTAGGCAGTTGGTCATCGCTGAACCGCATGTTGAGGGAAATCGCGTAGGGCAATGCCTGTCCATTGGGGTATAGCGTGCAAAAATCAGCGTACATATTGTATATGATAGCTCTTCTAATCGCATCATCGTCCAATGGAAGAGCACAGACAATAAAAGTTCTGGAAGCACGCCTGAAAGCTGAGCAAGCGGCGATGGACAGTTTAAAAGCGCGTGATTTACAAACGCCTCAGGTCTCGTCGGAAGCATCGGCACCGAACCAATCTGAAAGCGAGAGTGAGAAACCGCAGGACACATCTCCAAATTTGGCTGAGGAAATCAATAGTTTGGGGGATGAAATCAACCGTACCGAGCAACTGCTTCGACTGGCTCAGTCACAACTAAAAAATCGCGAGCAGAATATAGCGCAACGTGCGCGCGAGATATACAAAATAGGGCGACAGGGAATACTCTCAGTATTATTTTCAGCAAAGTCACTACGAGATGCGGCCCAACGCATGCTGTATTTATCCAGGATAAAAGATCAGGACCAGCGAGATGTCCAGACATTGCAGGCGGCGCGCAAACGGGTGAGTATTCTTTATACCATACACAGTTCGCAGAAGCGACGGCAGCAAATCTTGTGGCAACTCAAACGCCAGCATGAGCAAATTTTAAAACGTCAATGATCTGCTATCCCCTTGCATTGATATATACGGATATAACAATGGACTTTCAAGCGGCTCTGAATTTTTTGTTATCAGGCGAGGAACTCGTGCTGACAACGCATGTAAATGCCGATGGCGATGGCCTCGGTGCGTTATTGGGGTTGTACCACTGGTTGACTCGCCAGAACCAAAAGCACCGCATTGTGGTGGCGGATGAGACGCCGGATCGCAAATATCGGTTTTTGCCGGGCTATGACCGCATAGAATCGGTACACGCCTCAATTTCAGTAGTACCGCGCCTCGTGGTAGTAGATACCACCGCATCTAAAAAACGCATTGGCGATGTCGCGGATCTGATTGGGCCTGCAACAAAAACGCTGGTGATTGACCACCATGTAGATGCAGATGAGAAAGGCGATGTACGGGTAATAGATCCAGATGCCAGTTCTGTCAGTGAATTGATCTATTTGCTCATAAACTGGCACGTCCGCTGCAGTAATTCGGAATTTACACCCGAAATCGCGACGTGTTTATATGCCGGAATTGTTTTTGACACAAAGCTATTTAAACATTCGCATCCAGAACGCGCCCTCCGTGCTGCCGCAGAACTCGTTACACATGGCGCTGACCCGCAGCAGATTGCGGAGAACATGTTTTCGCATCAAACGTACCAAACGGTGAAAACCCTGGGATTTGCGCTGTCGAATCTAACGCTACACGAAAATGGGCAGATCGGCACATTGTACGTCGATCACAAAACCCATTCGATGAATGGCGATCTGGATGGCGTGGTCGATCACGCGATGTCGATTGACGGAGTTGAAGTCGCACTATTTTTTAAAGAACAGGAACCGGGACAACAGCGCGTGAGTTTGCGGTCGCGGGGAAAAGTGGATGTCAATCGCATTGCCCGTCAATTTGATGGTGGCGGTCACATTCTCGCATCGGGTTGCGAGATTAAAGGCTCTGTCGATGAAGTGCAAGCGCGGTTGTTATCTGTTGTGCGCGAACAATTGTGAATTGGTGAAACTCCCCCTTGCCTGGCAACTCCTGCACGATTCCAGCAGGGTCAGGCTGTAGCAGCGGTTCAATAGAAAGGAAATAGATATGGATCTTTTGACACTGAAGACGTGGTCGCCAGATGATATTTTGCAGGCGGTAGAAATGGGCCTGGTGATCAAAAAGAATCCCGAATGCTATGAAGGGTTGTTAACGGGACAAACTCTGGCGATGTTATTTCAGAAAACATCGACGCGCACCCGTGTATCTTTTGAAGGGGGCATACATCAATTGTCCGCGCTCCGGCCGGCGCTCGAAGGGAGTCAGCGAGCGGATGTCGTAGCGGCCC
>JAPPAB010000184.1 GCA_026705765.1 Gemmatimonadota bacterium | reverse complement strand
ACAAGTCATTCTCAACCTGACCAAATATTAAGTGTATATGAATGGAGAGCTCACCAAACAAGACGTGGACGCCATCGCCGAGTTCAGAAGGGACCCCAGGTATCTGGAATACTACTACCGGCCCGCCTACACCAGAGAGGAGTGCGTCCGCTTTGTAGATAAGTGCATCGCCTGGTCCAAAGAATATCCAAGATTCAAGTTCCAGTTCGCCATCACGGATCGCTCAAATGGGGTATTACTTGGTGACTGCGGAATACGCACAGAAAGCATTGAGGACTGGCGGGGTGACATAGGCTACGAATTGTCCGCGGCGTTTGCAGGGCCAGTGCCATTAATTACACTAATTAGAATAGACTTTCGTCGGCTATCTAATCCAAATTAAATGATCATTTCTTTCAATGGCCCAATCGGTTTGTATTCGCAGTCTCTTCTTCTTATCTTTCATATAGGATCTAAGGTACACACCAAATTGAGTCAAACTTTAAGAGGCTATAATGCTGCGTAATTATCTGGTTGTAGCGGTTCGGAATTTGTTGAAGAATAAAATCTTGTCAATGATCAACGTTTTTGGACTAGGAGCAAGTCTGTCGATCTGCCTGCTGATCATCTTGTTTGTGTCATACCAAAAAACGTCTGATGCATGGCACAAGAAGGCAGATCGTATCTATCTCACCATCTGCGACTACCGTTCGTCCGGCAACCCTGGTCGTAACTCCTACGCAACGACACCTCTGAGTCTTGCTTCGCTTCTTCAAGATATCTGCCCAGATGTAGAAGTGACGACACGGTTACGCAGATTCCGTGGTTCCATGGGCTTTCCCGGCAGTCAAAGTCAAATTAAAGTGTCTGGCCTTTATGCCGAGCCGTCGTTTTTCGAGGTATTCGATTTCGCTCTTGTGGAGGGGAATCCCGCTACCGCGCTTTCCGAACCCAATTCCATCGTGCTTTCGCAGAACAAGTCGGTTGCATTCTTTGGAGATTCCAGCCCACTGAATCAGACTGTGATGATCGGACAGACGCCATACAAGGTAACGGGCGTCCTGGCGGATCCGTTAGGGGCCAGCTATGTACGGTTTCAGATCCTGGTGTCGTTTGAGACCTTGAAATTTGCGCCACCCCGCGGCATTCCTCAGTGGAGCGATGGCATGAATGACACATACACATTCCTGGTCTTACGAGAAGGTACCCACCCAACGGTCCTGGAAAGATACTTCACACAGATCATTCAAGACCACTACCCTCCTCGTACAGATCGACAGATAGAGAGGGCAAGTGCCCACTTACTGACCGACCTCAACCTGAGCGTCATGAGAGTTAACCAACTTAGTTGGATGGTTCCTGGCATGGCTGTTTATTTTGTTAGTGTTCTGGCCGCTATAATACTGATAGGGGCGTGCTACAATTATACCAACTTAATTGTGGCCAGAGCAATGGCCAGAGCCCACGAGGTGGCAATTCGGAAAGTCGTAGGTGCATATCGCAGACAGATCATTGGCCAAATATTGGTGGAGTCGATTCTAACAGTATTGCTGGCGACGTTTTTTGCCCTGTGGCTGTTGGTATGGTTAATTCCTGCTTTCAACGAGATGTTCTTTACTTCATTTTTTCCCTTGGCCCGCATCAAGCTCGACGTTCTCAAAGATCTGACGGTCTATCTCACTGTCCTTGGCTTCAGCGTAGGCGTAGGCATTCTTGCGGGCACCTACCCCGCACTTCATCTTTCCCGATTCGTCCCAGTCTTGATCTTGAAGGGAGGAAGTTTTACAAAGGATCGAGCCAAGTCATTCAATCGGATGTTTGTGGTGGGGCAGTTTGGCATGTCGTTATTCTTCGTCCTCTCGACCCTGTTCGTGTACCAGCAGTTCCGATATATGGTATCGTCCGACTATGGATTTGATCATGAAAATATAGTGAACGTACGGCTTCAGGGAGTGGGCTACGACGTGTTCCGGCAGGCGATGGAGCAATCGCCCTCAGTGGAGCTCATTTCTGGTTCCTCACAGATTCTGATGCAGGGTGAGCGATCAGAACGTTCGGTGACGATTGGGAGAGGTGATCCTAAGACAGTTTCAGTTTCCGAATTAATAGTGGACTACAATTTTGTTTCGAACCTGAAACTCAAGCTACTTGCAGGCCGTTACTTCAATCGCCCATCGGATATTCACAGGAGTGTGCTGCTCAATAGAACCGCTACTCGGTTGCTAGGTCTGGAAAACGAAGAGCAAGCGATAGGTCAAATCTTGAACGTGTCAGGGAAGAACACGAAACCTACCATTGTGGGGATTCTGGAAGACTTTCAGACATATGGCATAGGCATGGATATTGATCCTGTCATACTGCTCTGTGAGCCAGCGGGGATACAGTGGGCAAACGTGCGCGTGTTACCCGGCCATATGCCTGAGGCGGTTGCGCACCTCGAACAGGTCTGGCCTGAGTTAGGAAGTCCTTGGAAAGTGGAGTACGATCTGTTTACGACGCAAATCCAAAAAGGAATGCTCGCTGGAGTCTATTCCGATGTTTTGCATATCATTGCTCTGATTAGCGCTTTCGGGGTGCTTTTGGCCTTACTTGGCATGTTGGGAATCGCTATGCATGTCACGGAAATGCAGGTCAAGGCAGTTGCAATACGTAAGGTTCTGGGAGCGAGTTCTTGGCAGATCGCTGTGCTCTTGTCAAAGGATTTTCTCTTGATGTTTGTTGTGGCGGTTCTACTTGCAGCTCCTGCTGCGTGGTTTGCAAACCACCTCTGGTTAAACCAGTTCCCCCTCCGAACCACAATGAGTCCGTGGCTGTTCGGTGGTGTTGTTGCCGTGATGGCAGCAGTTGTTCTCACAGTAGTTGGGTCGCAGACACTTCGTGCAGCGAATTCCGACCCAGTAAAGGCACTCAGACGTTTATAGAGCTGACGAATAGACATTGTTGGACAGTAATGTTCCATACTTCATGTCCTGAGTTGTCGTGTGTCAGATCCCATATCAAATCACTTTTAGAGATACCTACCTTACTTAGAATCATTAGCGAACGAATTTGCAAATTCAATGGGAGGATGCAAAAGCCTTATTGAGAATCTAATATGGGTAATTTTTCATATAATGAACGAATACTTGCTGTAAATCGAAAAATGGGGTATAAACCAAAGCCAGGTATTTTTTTCTTAACTCGAAGACATTAGCCGTCATGCCGCTTCAGAACACTGAAGCGGCATGTTTCCTATGAGTTTGATCCATGTCTAAAATTATAATTCGCGGATGTCTGGAAGATCCGAACCCCATCCAGCTTGGGCTGATCGGAGAAATTCATGAGGTATTGACAGCTCGTTCTATTCCGCATTGGTTGGGTGGAGGGTGGGCTTTGGATTTTCTGTTAGGCGAATGCTTGCGGGTTCACAGCGATATAGACTGGGCAATTTGGAAAACAGATGCCCCTACGGTAAGCACCTGTCTCGAGGCTCTGGGATATATTCGCAAGGAGCTACGGCATCCCGAAGAACAC